>JASFLD010000031.1:0-15251 GCA_050118275.1 Gemmatimonadales bacterium | reverse complement strand
CTCCTCCAAATGCTCTGCGACGCGGCGCCGTATCTCTCCCGCGCGGCGGACGAGGCTGTCCAGGCGGGCCGCGTAGCGCGCCTCGAGGTCCGGCTTGTCCAGGAGTCGGTCGTAGATGTACGTGGCCAGCAGATCGGCCGCCGGGCTCGCCGGCCCGTCGCCGTTGACCAGTACCACCACACCGATCTGGTGCTCCGGCATGAACGACATGTGCGAGCGATAACCCGGGAAACCGCCGAAGCGGTGGATGAGCGTATCACCATCATACGTGCCCAGGTCCCAGCCGTAACCCCAGCCGAATCGATGGAACGGCCCGAAGTCGCGGTCCTGCGTGGCATGCAATCGATGGGTGGCGGCCACCACTTCCCGCGGCAGAACCTGCTCGCCGTCCAAGCTGCCGCCACTCTGGTGAACCGCCAGGAACCGGGCCAGGTCGCGGGCGGAAGCGAAGTGGCCGCCGGCGGCGTGAAGGTTCTCGTCCCGCTTGGCCAGCGGTATGGCCGTGAAGCCCCCGGCGCCGAAATCGTGGGGCAGCGCCAGGCGGTCCGGATCGAGACGCGACCGATAAGCGCTGGTCGACGTCATACCCAGCGGCTCGAGCACCAGCCGGTTCACGATCTCCTTCCAACTGTCCTGGTATACCGACTCCAGAACCATCCCCAGCAGGTTGTAGCCCAGGTTGTTGTAGTCGAAGGTCCCGTGATCGCCGGTCGGCTCGTGATACCTCAGCAGTGCCAGCAGCTGGTGTCGGGTGAACTCGCCGGTGTAAGCCGTCCGCAGCACGATCGGCCCGTTCCCCGAGAGTCCGTGGGTCAGGCCGATCAGGTCCCGGACCGTGATGGAAGTCGGCTCCACGCCTTCCGGCAGCCGAGCGTCCGGCAGGTAGTGCACCATCGGCGCATCCAGGTCGAGATCGCCCTTGTGGACCGCCACCATGGCGGCCGTCGCGGTCAGCGCCTTCGTGCTGGAAGCGATGTAGAACGGCGTGTCGTCGGTCACCGGCCGCTGCGTATCCAGGTCGACGCTGCCGAACCCCTCGACCCAAGCGACCCAATCGCCCACCGCCACCGCCACGCCGGCGCCCGGCGTGAGACCGGCATCGACGATCCTCTGGGCGAAGTCGGCTACATCGTTCCGCCACTGACCGCCGATGACCGCCTGGGCCGCCGATCCGGCCGGCACACTCGAATTCAGGATCAACATGACGCCCAGCGCCACCGCTGCTCGTGCCATCCGTACCTCCGTGTCATTCTGCCGCTATGCACTCAATCATAGCCTAACGCCCGGTGGGGCACCGGGCTTGAACGGAGCTAACACGGCGGCCTGTTCAGCCCGCAGTCGGACGGGCGAGCCGACGGAACTCGGAGGGCGTGACCCCGGTGAGCCGCCGGAACTCGCGGCAGAGGTGTGGGTGGTCGGCGTGACCGGTCGCGTGCGCGATGCGAGAGAGCGAGAGGGACGAGGCCTCGATGCGAGCGGCGGCGCGCCGCACTCGTTCGCGTCGGCGATACTCGGTGACGGTGACTCCGTAGCGCCGCCGGAACGCCCGTGAGACCGAGACCGGATGGGCATCTACAAGCCGCGCCAGGTCCCGCACCCCGATATCGGTCTCCAATTCGTCATCCAGCGCTTCCTTCACCCGCTCGACCCAGCCCGCCGCAACGGAGTCTGCCGGCCCGCCATCGCTCCACGCCGCCACCGCGTCGAGGATCCGATCTTCCATTCGACTCGCCCTCGTTGCCTCCCGGCGGAGCCCTCTGGCCAGACCGAGCAACGGCGCACACGCCGGCCCGCCATGTTGCCAGCGCCAGCCGCCCAGCCCGGATCCTTCGGTTAGCTCTTCCGCGACTTCCGGCCGGAACGCGACCTGAACCGTCCGCGCGCCGCGCGGGCCGACTTTGTTGGCATGCCTCACGCCCGCCGGCTTCACGACCACGCTGAGCGCCGACCCCATCGCTTCGCCTGTCCGCGTCGTTTCGAAGATGTCGCCTGCCAAGAGAACGGTCATGCTAAAGGCATCGTGGCTGTGTTCCGGTTGGCGGAGCCCCGGCGGGTAGTCGATGCGGCGGATGCGGAAGGGGCCGACCACGAGAGGTGTGCCGATGCGGAATCCGGGATGGGGCATGTGACATTATACGGTCGCTGGTCCCCCAAGGTTTCGCCTGCTTTCCAGGGGTTCGCTCGAGCGCGATGTCGAGCAGGTCGGATTGGCATCGACAGGTTCGACGCCAGGCCGACCCAAGCCGTCGGCCTTGACGAAGCCGCGGCCATGCCGCACACATCTCCATCACTCGTCGCGAGCGCAGACTTCCATCTGGAGGAAGCGTTGAAGCAGCCCCACCATGACCTCGATCCCCAGCAACAGGAACAGGTGGAACAGGCCCTGGCCCAGGCGCGTGCCGCCCTCGGTGGCGTGTCACGCGCCGGATGCTTGGGAATGATCTTCCGCGGGTTCCTTCGATCGTTGATCCCCCGCTGGCGATTCCGCGGACGCAAGCTGGCCTATTTTCTCATCGGGCTGCTGGTCGCCGCGTTGTCGGTGGTGACCTGCTCCGCCGGTGTCGACCTGGCGAGCCTGACCGCCGAGTACGGCGAGCCGGTCCCCGCCACCAAAGTGGCGGCCCGGCGGTTCCTCGAGCACACCGGTGCGGCGCTCCAGTCCGCTTCCGGCGGCGGCCGCTTCCGCATGACCGTCTCCGAGGCCGAGGCGACCTCGGCCCTGAGCCTCGGCCTCGCGATCCCGGAGCTGACTCGCGCAATGCAAACGGTCCCAGCGGAGGATGTTCAGGGGATCGAAGACATAAGTGAACTCCGAAGGATGCTGCGCGAGCGCGAGGCGCAGGAGCGACAACCTCGCACATTCCGCCAACGGCTCGCGGCGCTGCTCGATCCTCATCTGAGGACGGGCGACGTCCAGGTCCGTTTCACCGGAAGCGGCCAGATCGTCGTCGCCGGGTACGTGCAGGCCTGGCGCTGGCAGCAGCCGGCGCTGGTCGTATTCGCGCCACACGCCCGGTCGGGCGAGCTCGAGCTCGACTTCGTTAAAGGCCGGCTTGGCCGCCTTCCGGCGCCCGCCTGGGCATTCGACCAACTCGGCCGTCTCGTCGCCTCGCTGATCCTCTTGGGCGGCGACTATGCCGAGATCTCGGAGCTCACCGTCGACGAGGGACGCCTCACGTTCGAGGCGTCCGTCGGCGGATAGCTTACCGCTATGCAATGCCTGGCGGTGTGACCCCGCTTCGTCGTCGGACGGTACGGGACCGCATTCACGACTGACCGGGATGGTAATCCAGAAGCCTGGGTCTTGGGTGGCGACGGCTCCAATCCGGCGAGTTTGACCAGTCACCCGGCCAGGCAGGACGCCCTGCCCGGCCGCGCTAGCGTTTCCTTCGGAGTGTCAGCGCCACGGACCGAAAGGCAGGCATCAGCGCCTCGGTGCCATCCTGTCTCGGCGTCCATTTGCAACACACCGTAATCAGATCTGGCGTGATCCTCGGTCCGTTCTCGTATTCCGAAATGGGGCATGCTATTGGCCAAGCGCGTCCCAGTCAGGACATGAACCGCTCCCTCCCCGTGGCCGTGACTGGAAGTCGATTGTCGGAGCGGAAGGTCAATGGAGGTCGACATGACTGAGACACGACGAACGCTAACAAGGGTTCTCTTTATTGCGCCGCTTGTCTTGTTGGCGGTGACCGGCTGCGACGATTCGGCGGGCCCGGAACCCGGGTCCATCGATGCGGGCTCGATCGAGGTCACGACGAACACGGCCGGGACCCCACTCGATGAGGATGGCTACATCGTCACGATCGACCAGGCAGGGGAACGCGCCATCGGGACGAACGAGACGGCCAACGTTTCCGGGCTGGACGCTGGCGAGCACCTGCTGAAGCTGACGGGCCTCGCGTCGAATTGCGCGGTAGTCGGCACGAACCCCCGAACGGTGACGGTGGTAGGGGGCGAGACGACATCGACGATGTTTGACGTCGAATGCGCGCTCACGACGGGCTGGATCCAGGTCACGACCCTTACAACGGGCGATGCGCGTGACACCGACGGCTTCGTCGTGTCAGTCCCGGGCGGAGGTGTGCTGTCTATCGGGATAAGCGAGACCGCAACGATCGGCGGGTTGCGGGCTGGCGAGCAAGAAGTGGAGCTGAAGGAGGTGGCACCGAACTGTTCTGTGAACGGTGCGAACCCGAGGACGTTGGAGGTTGTCGTGGGGGACACGTCTCGGGTGAACTTCGAGGTCGATTGCCCCGACATCGGCTGGCTCCGGGTCACGACCGTCACGAAGGGGGCTTCGCTCGATGCCGATGGCTACGCCTTCTTGGTTGACGGGGTCGATCAGCGACCGATCCGCATACAGGGGATCGTGCCGCTCGCGGAGCCGGTGAAGGGCGGCGAGCACCTGCTGAAACTGACGGGCCTCGCGTCGAACTGTGCCGTGAACGGTGCGAACCCGCGGACGGTGACGGTGGCGGCTGGCGAGACCGCCCTGGCAGACTTCGAGGTGAGGTGTGCGTTCGTCCGTCGTGATCTTGCCTTCGTGACTGACCGCGACGGCGACCCGGAAATCTACGCCATGAACGCCGATGGTACGAGTCCGGTGCGGCTGACGAACAGCTACGTTAGCGATTCTGAGCCTGCCTGGTCGCCCGACGGGACAACAATTGCCTTCAGGCGCGGTGGTTTTCTGCTTTACCTCATGGGTGCTGGTGGCTCGAACCCGGCGTACCTGAGAGAAGGCGAGCGACCCACATGGTCGCCCGACGGAACGAAGATCGCCTTCAGCTCAGAATATTGGTTCGATTGGGATATCTGGACCGTGAACGCCGATGGCTCCGCCCCCGCGAAGCTGACTCAGGGCGGAGTAAACGGGCAACCGGCATGGTCGCCCGACGGCACGCAGATCGCTTTCACGGCCAACTACAATAGCGGACCCGAGATTCACCTGATGGACAGCGACGGCTCTAACCCTGTGAACCTGACGCAGGGCCCGGGACGAAACAGTGACCCTGCCTGGTCGCCCGACGGGGCGAAGATCGCCTTCACGAGCGAGCGTGACGGTAACGCAGAGATCTACGTGATGGACGCCGACGGTTCGAACGTCGTGCGCCTGACCGACGACGCGGCGCGAGACTACGGCCCTGCCTGGTCGCCCGACGGCACGAAGATCGCCTTCACGACCGACCGCGATGGCAACCTCGAGGTCTACGTGATGAACTCGGACGGGTCGAACCCCGTGAATCTGTCCAACCACCCGGCGCAAGATCGCGGCCCGGCATGGGCGCCCTAACAATCAATCGTTTGGATCGCCTCTCGATACCCGCGTCCGACAGCGTGGCCGAGCGAAGGCGTGGATGACCTCGCGACCGGGGCCAGCTCGGAGGAGCCTGGTCCCCCGCTCGCCATCAGGCCATGTTGGCCTTCCGAGCGATCGTCGAGCTCGGTCGACGCAACATCAAACCGACGCTATTCTTCATCGCGCGTTTTCATCGGGACGCGAGTCTGGCCGACGAGCCCCGCGGGCGCCATAAGCGCGCAGTAAAGATCTCATCGTGAGCGAGATCTTCGCGCGGCCGGCGTCCGCCGGCGCGTATTCCCGGATCATCGAGTGTCGCTTCGCCATCGGCCAGCGCCAGGGACGAATAGGATGATGCAAGTCAGCGTCGAACAGCCACGAGCCAAGCGATGACCGCTCCGCGGAAGAGTCGCCTGGACCGAGCTCACCCCGACTACTCTCGGGCCGTCCTCGAGGATTTGTACCGCTATCGGCCCAAAGGCCGGACCATTGCCTGGGGGCTCTGGATCCTCACGGGCTTCATGGGCGGACACCGCTTCTACCTCGATCGCACAGGCACGGGCATCCTCATGCTCCTCACCGCGGGAGGCGGACTGATCTGGTGGATCGTCGATGCGTTCCTGCTTTCGGGGATGGTCGACGCTTACAACCGTGAACAGGAGCAGCGCGAGCGGGCGGGCTTGCCCCCCATCGCGCTGGATTTCATGCCGGCGCTGCGCGAGGCCAACGCCCTCGACCACCGCCCCGAATGGGCCAACAGACGGGCCGGGCGCTGGCGCCTGCTGGGCGACGCCGTCGTGTTGCTGGTGGCGGGCACCGCGCTGGGCGCGGTCAGCGCCCAGCAGGGCAACTTCGAGGCGATGACAGCGATCCTGGCGCTGATCGCGATCACTAACGTGGGGGCGCGCTGGGAAGAGCTGGGGCGCCTGCCGCTGCTCAACGAGCTAGACCGCTGGAGCCACCGGCTACGGCTTTTCTATCATTCGAACGATCCGGGTAGTCCGCTGTCTCTGCTCGTGCGACCGATCGTCGGACCGCTGACCGCGTTCTTCAGCAAGCGGGCACGCGGCGAGGTGCGGCTGTATCTGCAACTCGGCGCTGTCTTCGTGATCCTCTTCACGCTGTTCGATCTCGGGCAGGCGGCCGCGGCGGCAAGAAGTGGCATTGGCATTGCGGCGGACGTCGTCATCCAGGACATGGTCTTGACGTTCATAAACGTCTATGCATTCGCGACGCCGATCGGAGCCACGCTGACCACGCATCTGCTACTCGAGCGGACCGATCGGGTGTTGTGGATCCTGAGTGCCGTGAGTGTCGGCGCGATCGGGTTGGGACTGTTCAGCGGCTGAAAGCCAGAGCCCGGCCCGTTTCGACACCGGGTCGCCTTCGCGGCCCGACCAACCGGATAGCACAGCGCGGTTCGGAAGCCTCCAGAAGCCCACTCCTCGGCGAGCTCCATTGACCGGTCGGGTGAACGGAGTTGGGTTGGCTGGGCGGACAGCATCACGAAGCTCTCTGGATCTCGCAGCCCGAGGAATCCCGAATGGCGTGACCGACTCCTCTTTCACGTATCCCCTAATGGAGCCCACCTGAGAACGGACGCCTGCGGCGGGTGACGATCGAACCGCTCACCGCCCGTCCCGACTCGGGCAACTAATTCCACTCATGCACAGGGGGATACGCAGAATGCACACGCGACGAATCTCGACCAAGCTCCTGCAGTGGATGGCCATATCCTTGCTGGTTGCCGGCTGCGCGGAGTCGCCGTCTACGGCTCCGAACGACGATGGCCTCGCGCGAGCTGCGGACGGGGCGGAGATGCCGCCCGCCGCGGACTTGAACGGTGGCAAGATCGTCTTCACAAGCGACCGCGACGGCAACTTCGAGATCTACGTGATGAACGCCGACGGCAGCGGCCAGACGCGATTGACTCATGATCCGGCCGAAGATTCCGAACCGGCCTGGTCACCTGACGGCCGGCATATCGCTTTCAAGAGCACTCGCGACGGGAACCCCGAGATCTACGTGATGAACGCCGACGGCACCGGCGCGACGAACCTGACCAACCACCCGGCCCCGGATGACCGGCCTGCCTGGTCGCCCGACGGCCGGCAGATCGGCTTCCTGTCGCTCCGCGATGGCAATCCCGAGATCTACGTGATGAACTCCGACGGGAGTGATCCGACGAACCTGACCAACCATCCGGCACCCGATCTCTTTCCACCCGACTGGTCGCCCGATGGCCGGCGGATCGCCTTTACCAGCTTCCGTGATGGCAACGCCGAGGTCTACGTGATGAACGCCGACGGCACCGGCCAGACCCGGCTGACCGACGATCCAATCGATGAGGGGCTACCCGAATGGTCACCCAACGGCAAGCAGATCGCCTTCGTTAGGGGACCGAACCTTTACGTGATGAACGTCGATGGCAGTGGCCAGACCAACCTCAGCGCCATGGCGTTCGCGGCCTCCTTCTCCCGTGACGGGAGGCGGATCGCTTTCACACGCCGGTTCGGCGGCCCCTGCCGCCAGCTAGGCGCCGGCGACTGCGAGGTCTTTGCGATGAACGCCGATGGATCCGCGCAGGTCAACCTGACCAACAATCCGGCCAGCGACTTCGCACCCGACTGGGCGCGGCAGAACTGAACTCGGGTGTCGCCGCCCGGCGTGGGCTGTAGGAACGGCTCAGCCGGCGGCTTCAGACGAGCGTGCCGGCCGGACGCAACTTCGTCTGGCCGGCTCGCTCGACCCTCCTCACGGCCACCGCACCTGCAGTCCGACCTCCGCCCGCCTTCTCGGATAGGCGGCGCGCCGCTGACCGAAGTTGGGCAGACCGATGATGTTCTCCACGACGAGGGGACACCGTTCGTCGTGTGAAGAGGTTGTGCACGTTGATAGCCGCGAGCGCCACAGACCGGACCCGACGGACGAAAAGCTACGGGCGCAGGTCGCCCAAGTACGTGGCCATGTACCTCGAGAAACCGCACGCCGAGGTACAACGGCAGCTGAGGAGGCGTTGTCACCCCAATGTCACCCAGGCTTGCGTGCGGTGCCAGACGGGCCGAGCTTGGAGGTAACCGGACGCTTCGTTTAAGTGACCCACCTCGTCAGGTAGCCCCCAGCGACGGAGGCAGTCTTGGCCGGGCCCCTGAGCCAACTGGGACCGGAGGAGCTCGAGCAGCTTCGAGCCCGGCTGAAAGCGATGGCCCTGCGTGCGCTCGGCGATCCCCACGCCGCCGAAGATGTTGCGCAGGAGACGTTGGCTCGCGCCATGGAAGCGCTGCGACAGGGGCGCTTCCGCGAGGGTGAGAGCTTCGGCGCCTTCGTTCGAGGCATCGCCCGACATGTGATCGCGGATGTCTTCCGCACCCGAGGCCGGACCCACGGTCTCGAGGCTCTCCCCGGTAGGGGCGACGTACGTCCTCCCAACGACGCTCTCTCGGTCCTCATCTCCGCAGAGGAGCGAGAGCGTGTGCGCTTGGCCCTCACGCAACTCTCGGCGAGCGACCACGAGATCCTTTACCTCTCGTACTTCGAGGGCCTCACGCCGGCGCAGATAGCCAAGTGGCTGGATGAGCCGCCGGAGCGCGTGCGCAAGCGGAAGTCACGAGCCCTGGCTCGACTTCGCCGCGCCCTTCTTGGCGAATCACGAACCGGTCACGAATCTGGCTGATTACCGAACCATCTAAGGAGGCACCACTCTAGGGGGCACCAGGTACAGACAGGCCGTTCCTGAGAGACCTGAATACCCTGCGGCACTGGGAGGCCGGATCGATGCGAGGACTGACTTGCGGTTACTGCTTCTTCAGAAGGAGGCTAATACCATGACACTCGGTCGCCTACCGTGGCTCGCCCGTGGGACGGGCCATTGGAGCTCACTCGGCCGGAATACGCCGAGGGGAGGAAGACACGCAATGACGGGCATGTATACGGCCGTCATGATGGTCGGAGTGCTCCTCGGATGCGATGAGACCGTGACCTCCGAGGCAGCCGGAGGTGACCAGGATCCCTATCCCCAGGTGGGTCAGCTGCTGGTCAGGATGGACAGCGACATATTGACCGTGGACGCCTCGGGCCACGGCGACGCCACCGATATCCAGTCGGCTGTCGATCTTGCGCACGATGGGGACGTCGTGAGGGTCTTGCCCGGTACCTACGTGGGGGCGGTGATTGACAAGCAAGTTGCGTTGATCGGCGGTGACGGTGTCAACGTCACTGCGATGCCCGACGGCATCGGTTTCTACCTGCCCGCCCCCCGCGCGAGCGGATCCATGATACGTGGGTTCTCGTTCGACGGCGTGCCTTACCCTGTCCGCGGTGTTAATGCCGACGACGTCACCGTGTCGCATCTGTCTATCCAGGATTTCGTTGAAGGCATAGGCCTGAATGGCTGTAATGGGTGGGCCGTCGAGCACAACGTCCTCACCGCTTCCGAACCGGTCGGAACCGACCTCCAGATACAGATGCACGGAATCAGCGTGTGGACGGTCGACGGGACCGCCAACGACAACCTCGTTGCTTTCAACCGGATCAGCTACAACGGTCCGACTCCGACCGGTGCCTCGTTTGGCAATTGGGGGATTTCGCTGGCGGGGTACCCCGGGACCGAAATGGAGGGCAACCGCATTGTTCACAACCAGATTCGGTTTTTCACGGGACAATGGTTTTCGGGAGGTATCGGTGTTGGGGATGCGAGTCTCTTCTACGGTGGGCCTCCGGTTGTCGTGGACAACAATGTCGCGTTCAACGACACTCGCGGGAGCACCACCTGGGAGACGATGTTCTTTGCCGTGAGTTTGGAGGACAATTCGATATCCGCGAATCTCGGAGCGACCTGGTACACCGACAATCCGTTCCTGGGTGAATACACCAACATCGACACGGGCGAAAACCGCTCAAGCGCCAGATGGTCAGCGTCGCCTCCGGAAGGTTTCCCCATGCGCTGACGCTCCCGGCTTCAAATGATCCGGACAGCGATCCGAACACCGAAGTGTGAGCGGTGCAACGATCTCTTGGAAGGCGCGAGGCTGGTCACGATGTAGAGCAGGACTTCGTCTACGAAAGCCAGGACTCGCACGACGGCGCGGGGTGGGTGGTGCGGGTGGAAGGCAAGTTGGTGGCATCAGGGCCCTCCAGCGGGGCGCTGGAGGTGGCGCTGCGGCGGTGGAGGCAGCGCGCCGCAGAATAGGATTCATCCCCAGATTCCGAGGGGCCGTTTTCGGGTGTGGATGACTGACGGGGAATGCAACGGGCGCAGCCACAATCACTGCGCCCGTTGTTTTTGCGTTGCCAGCGGAGGGCCCGGGACTCGAACCCGGAAGGGGTTTTCCCCGGCGGTTTCCAAGACCGTTGCCTTGCCGATCAGGTCAAGCCCTCGGTGCGGCTGAACGTAATGACCCAAGGCATCGGTTGATGGCACTCCGCAGGCGTCGAGCCTATGGCTCGACCGGGGTTCCAGCGACAAGCTTACGGTGACGTTCACCCCGCCAAGCCTCTAAACAGACTCGCCCCTCGACTGTAGGCGCTCCCAGAGATGCAACAACGACAGTTCGCGAGCCCACCGGCCCAGATACGCGCCATCGAGCTTCGTGCCCTGGACCTCGGAGATCCGAAGAGCGTCCTGCACATGCTTCTCACTCCCACCGGCCAGCTTCGCCCAGTGCAAATGGAAAGAATGGTGTCCTCGGGGCTCGACACACGAACCTCGCACCGCCGCACGACGTTCAGGTCGAGAAAGTGGGTCGCGCAGGAGATGCAGGGATCGTAGCAGCGGATCAGGCCCTCGCAGCGCTCGGTCAGCCCCGCATCGTCCAGGTCGAGGGACCGCTCGACCACGCGCGCTGGACAAAGGTCGATGCGCCGCCAGACGAGACGAATATCCTGCGATTCGTCGCCATGCTCGAGGAGTTCAAGTCGGACGTCCAGTTCATCGTCATAACTCACAACCCCGTGACCATAGAGGCGGCGGACTGGATCTACGGCGTCACGATGGAAGAGCCGGGCGTTTCGAAGGTCGTCGGCGTAGAGTTCAGCGACAACGCGCTCCACGCGATCAGAAGGTGCCGACGGGCTCAAGCGTGAGGTAACCGGACCCGGACCCGCGGTCTCCAGGCTCTCCCCGGTACGGGCGACGCACGTCCCCCCGACGACGCTCTCGCGGTCCTCATCTCCGCAGAGGAGCGAGAGCGCGTTCGCAAGCGGAAGTCCCGAGCCCTGGCTCGACTTCGCCGCGCCTTTCTTGACGAATCACGAATCGGTCACGAATCGGGGTGATTACCGAACCATCTAAGGAGGCACCACTCTAGGGGGCACCAGGTACAGACAAGCCGCTCCTGAGAGGCATGAATACCCTGCGGCGCTGGGAGGCCGGGTCGATGCGAGGACTGACTTGCTCGGAGGTAACGGAGGACGCCCTCATCGAGCGTTACATTTCTGGCCAGCTGTCCGAGGACGAGTTCGAGGCTCTGGAGTCGCACTATCTCCACTGCGCCCGCTGCTACGACGAGTTGCGCCTCGCCATCGCCATCCGTGAGACGCTTCCCGAGGTCGCCGATATCGACATCGGGCGGCTGCGCGTCCTGGAAGCAGGCATCGCTCAGGCCCTCGACGCAACGGGCGCAGGCAAGTCTCGGGTGGCGCCGACCGGTAGGCGGCACACCCGTCGACTCGGGGTCGGCGCCGCCGTCGCCACGGCCGCGGCCGCGGTCCTGGCAGGCGTTTTGTTGTGGACGCCCCGAGTCGAGGAGCCTTCGCCGCCGCACCGCGCGCCGCCCATCACGGCGGCCCCCGCCCCGCAGGCCGTTCGGCCGGTGGGCACCGTGGCCGACGCGAAGAGCCTCCGCTGGACGGCCGTGTCTGGCGCCGACCTCTACCGCGCGACCTTGTTCGACGCCGACGGCGAAGTGCTTTTCGAGACGGAGCTGGCCGGCACGGAGGCTGTGCTCCCCGACTCGGTCCTGCTCGCGCCGGACAAGACCTACTGGTGGAGCGTCGACGCGCGCCTGGGGTTCGGCCGCTGGGTGGCGTCCGAGCTGATCGAGTTCTCCGTTGCGCGAGGTCCGCGACGATGACGGCCGGCCCACTCTTCCTCCTGGCGCTCGCCGTCCAGTCGCCGGCGGCCGACTCCCTCCGGGCGCTCGCCGTCCAGCTGCCCGAGTCCGCCCTGGTCGTCGAGGCCAAGACCGCTCCCCTCGCCGCACGGGAGGCGTTAGGCGACGCGCTCCGGGCTGGCGAGCTGGAGGCCGCGGGCCGGCTCGCCGCGGCGTATGCCTATGCCTGGCAGGATTCTTTCCTGGTTCGCGAAGTCGCACGATTCGCCAATTGGCCGCAAGAGCGGCGTGCCTCCAAGCTCTGGGCTGACAGCGTGCGCCGCGCGGGGATCACGGCATATCGGCGTGACGGCGCGCAGGCCGCGATCAGCCTCTGGCGCCTGGCGCTGGTTCGGGCGCAGTCCATCGCCGACACGGCACTGATCGCGGCGCTGACCGGCAACATAGGAGCCGGGTTCCTGCGTGACGGCGTTCTCGACAGCGCGCAGGCACATCTGGAACGAGCGCAGTCGCTGGCCCGGGCGGTAGGCGACCGCCGAGTCGAGGCGAACGCCGTCTTGACGCTCGCCATCGTGAGCGAAGAGCGGGGCGACCCCGCCGCCGCAAGCGAGCACTACACCCGGGCGCTCACGCTCCACGAACGGATCGGTGACACGCGAGGGCTTGCCGCTGACCACAACAATCTCGGACTCCTGGCACGGGCAGCGGGTGACTTCGGCGAGGCGCGCCGCCAGTTCGAGGCGGCGCTCGCCATCAACCGCCGGGACGGCCGCGAAGAGGTCGCGGCCACGAACCTGGTGAACCTCGCCGGCCTGGCGAGCCTGGCCGGGGAGTTCACGCGTGCGCAACGGCTGTATCGGGACGCCCTCGCTACCTGGCGAGCGCGTGAGGAATGGACCGACGCCGCGGATGCCCTGCACGGCCTCGGCCAGCTGGAGTTGCGGCGGGGCGACTACGCGGCGGCGCGCGCCGCGCTTTTGGAGGCACTGGAGATCTACGAGCGGACAGGCCCGCTCGCGAGCGCGCTCGCGGTGCGGCGGGCGCTGGCGGGAGCCCTGGCGGCTCGAGGCGATATGCAGGGCGCGCTCGACAAGCTGCGAGAGTCCGAGGATCTGGCCGAGGCCGGAGGGGCCGGCCCGCGCGTGGCCGCCGGGCTCGCGCTCGCGCGGGCCGACCTGGCAGTGCAGTTGAACGCGCTTACCGAGGCGGAGCGGCTGTATCTCCGGGCACAGCGGCTCTACCGCGAAGCCGGCGACCCGGATGGGGAGGCCGAGGCCAACCACGGCCTGGGGCTGATGTTCCTTGAGCGCGACGATTACGGACGTGCGGAGGCACTTTTCGAGGCCGCGCTCAGGGCGCAGGAGGCCGGCGGACGCCACCGGGCGGCCGGACTGACGCGCCTCGCGCTGGGTCGAGTGGCGCGCGTCCGCGGCGACACGGCCGTCGCGCGCCGGCACCTCTTGCAGGCAACGACGGACCTGGAGCGCGTGGGTGATCCGGTGGGGCTCGCCGCAGCGCTCGGGGAACGGGCGGCGCTCGAGGCAGACCGGGGGCTTCCGGCGGCGGCCGAGGCGCTGTATCGCGAAGCGCTCGCCCGTTTGGGAGACCGCCCAGCGCCCGACGTCGCCTGGCGGCTGCATGCCGGGCTGGCGCGGGCACGGCGCGCCCGCGGCGCTATCGGCGATGCCGCGCAGGAGCTGCGGACGGCGGTGACGGAGATCGAGCGCGCCAGCGGCTCGCTCGCCCTGCCAGAGCGCCGCGCCGGTTTCCTGGCGGATAAGTGGGACGCGTACGCGCGGCTCGCACTGGTCGAGTGGGAACGCGGGCTATCGGGCGCAGCATTCGAGGTGAGTGAACGACTTCGCGCCCGCGAGATGCTCGAGCTGTTGGGGCGGGGCCGGATCGGAGTGGCCGCGGAGCCGGCCACGGAGCTCGTGGACCGCGAGCAAGATCTCCGCCGCCGCATCGCCGAGCTGTCGGATGAACTGGAAAGCCCGACCGGCGCCGGAGGGCTCCGGGGTCCCACGCTGATCGCCGACCGCGGCGTCGTCCGTGAGGCCCTGCTCCGCGCCCAGGATGCGTACGCCCAGCTTCTGCTCGAGATCCGTGAGCGGGCACCGCGGCACGCCGCGCTGATCTCCCGCGAGACGGCCAGCTGGAGTGATGTCGCCCGGCGGCTCAGGAGCGACGAAGCCCTCGTCGAGTACCTGGTCAGCGACTCGCGATCGGTCGCGTTCGTGGTGACGCGGGACAGTCTCGCGATCGTCGATCTCGGCATCGGCCGGCGCGAGCTAGCGCGCCTGGCGACCTTCGCGCGCAGGACGGTCGAGTCGCCGCCCCGGCCCGGCACCGATTCCCTCTGGCTCGGGCCCTTCCGGCGGCTGCACCGGTATCTCATCGCACCGATCGAGGAGACCGGCCTCCTGGCAGGAAGGACGCGGTTGATACTCGTCCCGCACGCGGAGCTACACTACCTGCCGTTTGCCGCTTTGGTAGACGACCGGACGCGCGTCCTCGTCGAGCAGTTCGAGATCGCCGTAACGCCGTCGGCCACCGTGTGGCTCGCGCTCGGTGACCGACCGCCGCGACCAAACGGCGAAGGGGTGCTCGCCGTGGCCCCCCAGCCCGATGCCCTGCCGGGCTCGAGCCGCGAGGTCGCGGCGATCGCGCGGCTGGCCGATGTCGACGTGCGGGTCCTGACCGGGGGCGGAGCCACCGAAGTGGCGTTCCGCCGCGCGGCGCCCGGGCGGCGCGTAGTGCACCTCGCCACCTACGGCGTGCTCAACAAGTACAACCCGCTGTTCTCGTACCTGGAATTCGCGCCCGACGACGTCCGGGACGGTCGACTCGAGGTGCACGAGGTCTTCGGGCTCGGCCTCACGGCTGACCTGGTCGTGCTC
>JASFLD010000030.1:0-15340 GCA_050118275.1 Gemmatimonadales bacterium | reverse complement strand
CCGAGGCGATCGTCTCGTACCGGCAAGCGATCGAGTTGGATTCCACCTGCGCCATGTGCTATTGGGGCATGGCCTGGGCGCTGGGTCCGAACATCAACGCCGCGATGGACTCGGCGGCCGGCGTCGCCGCCTACCAGGCGGTTCAGAAGGCGCTCGCGCTTAGCGAGCGCGAGACGCCGAAGCACCAGGCATTCGTTCGGGCGTTGGCGCGGCGCTACACGGCCGATCCATCGGCCGAGCGCGCGGCGCTCGATTCGCAGTACGCGGTGGCGATGGACGAGTTGGCGTCACGCTATCCGGACGATCCTGAAGCACAGGTCCTGGCCGCCGAGGCGCTGATGTTGCTTTCGCCGTGGGACTACTGGACCGCGGACAAGCAACCGAGGGAGGGTACGGAGACGTTGCTGGGGCGGCTCGAGGCCGTGACCGAGCGGAACCCCAACCACCCCGGAGCCTGTCATTTCTTCATCCATGCGGTCGAGGCGGCATATCCGGAGCGGGCGGTCGTCTGCGCCGAGCGGCTGGCGAAGCTGATGCCCGGGGCCGGGCACGTGGTGCACATGCCGGGCCACATCTACATCCGCGTCGGCCGCTACGCCGACGCCATCGAGGCCAACGAGCACGCCGTGCACGCCGACGAGACGTGGATCCAGGACCGGCGGCCCGGCGTGAACATGTACACCGCCGGATACTACCCGCACAACTACGACTTCATGGCCTTCGCCGCGGCGATGGCGGGGCGGCGTGACAGGGCGGTGGAAGCGGCGAACAAAGTCCAGGAACTGGTGCCGGTGGAGATGGCACCCAGCCTGTCGTTCCTTCAGCACTGGTACGCGCGACCGTTGCAGCTACAGGTCCGTTTCGGTTTATGGGACGAGATACTCGAGGAGCCGGCGCCGCCTGAGGGGCTTCCTCACGCACGGGCGCTCTGGCATTTCGCGCGCGGTCGCGCCGTGGCGGCGCGTGGGGACGTCGGGGCCGCCCGGACGGAGCTGGCGCAACTGAAACGGTTGGCCGCCGATCCCGCACTGGAGGGCGTGCGCATGGAGTTCAACCTGTCGGGCGACCTTCTCGCCGTTGCCGAGCACGTGCTGGCGGGCCGGATCGCCGCGGCGGATGGCGACTACGACAAGGCGGTCGCCCTGCTGAGTGAGGCGGCACGCCTGGAGGACGAGCTCACCTACGGCGAGCCACCGGAGTGGACGGTGCCGGTGCGGCATGAGCTAGGTGCGGTATTGGTCGCCGCGGGCCGGCCCGGCGAAGCGGAACGGGTCTACCGCCAGGACCTCGAGCGCTTCCCCGAGAACGGCTGGTCGCTGCGCGGGCTGGCCCAGGCACTGCGCGCCCAGGGGAAGACCGCGGAGGCTGACCGGGTCGAGACTCGCTTCCGGCGGGCTTGGGCGGAGTCGGACGTCGAGCTGTCGGCGTCGAGCTACTGAGACGGTCGAGAGGTTCGCGACACCCTGGTGCGGTCGGCCGCGGAGAGCGGCCGGCCGCGCCGTCGTTCGACGCTTACCGCCGGGCGGTGTGCCGGGGCGCGACGTTGGCGAGTGGTCCAGCCGCCAAGTCATCGGTTCGACGGTCACGGCTCGGTCGAATGCTCGGTGGAAACTGTCCTGCCCGAGACGATCGACCATTCGAAGCGGCTGGACACTCTGTAGATGCTCACGTATTCATCCTCCGCGGGTTGGCTCGCCGGGCGCCGATCGAAACCTATCCAAAAAGAGATTGTGGCATCTGACTCCTCCGACGGCAGGTAGAGCGGAGGTATGCGCAGCGGGTCGCTGGGCATCCCGGGGCTTGCCAGCTGCACCCACGTGGCGTCGACGCTACTGATGGTTACCTCCCAGGACGTCTCTGAAGGCGAAGGGTCCGGTGGCGCGAGCGGGGTCAGGATGGGGATGATCACATCGCCTCCCAGAGCCCGGAGAATGGTGTCACCTCCGGAACGACCGACGAAGGCGAAGCTGATCTCGGCCGGTGATTCGCCGTTCACCGTCGGCGGCTGTACGCGGATGACGCGCTCGTGGGCCAGGGACGGGTCGATGGGCTGGTCGAATCGATAGTTGCGGTACATGGCGTTCGCGGAAGCGGGCAGCAGCGGCTCGCCGTCGATCCACAGCGTGTCGCTCGCCGATCGAGGCTCCCCATCGAGGTATCCTACGTACAGGCTCGCCGTCAGCTGCC
The DNA here is from genome assembly GCA_050118275.1 of Gemmatimonadales bacterium. Classification (GTDB taxonomy): domain Bacteria; phylum Gemmatimonadota; class Gemmatimonadetes; order Palauibacterales; family KS3-K002; genus JASFMO01. The sequence continues at coordinate 13,153 of JASFLD010000030.1, read as the reverse complement.
AGCGGTGTGCGGAGTCCGGCCTGCTCCGGTCCCGGCTCAGCCACGCCCCCAGGTTGAACGTCGTCGGCGTGGTCCCGGGGGTGAAGGGGGCGGGCTCGGCGATCCGTGCGGGGTCGCCCTCGTCGCCGCAGGAGGACAGGAAGAGTGCGGCGATTGCCAAGCATGCGGCGCGGTTGCTCATCGGGCCACCGCTCCCTGCGCCATCGGCACGAGGGTCCACTCCAGCCGTCCGTGGATCGAGGGATACACTTCGTAGATCCTGGCCAACGACAGTCCTCGGAAACCGACCGAGTACTGGAGAGTCGCTCGGATCGTTGTCGTATCCGGCATCAAGTTCCCGGGGAGAAGCACCCCTGGGGGCGGCGGGCCGGCGCCCTCGATCCAGAGGCGGAGAGAGTCGCCAGCGAATACTTGAACGACCCAGCCCACGAAGGCTCCCCTGGGGTCCGGGAATATCTCTGGAAGGTCGAGGTCGATGGTGACGTCGGAGCCCGGCATCCAGCGGATCGTGTCGAGGCTCGCCGGCCCGATCCCGACAAAGCTGATGGGCTCCGGGGTTGGCAGCCCTGCGACGTTGGGCGGGCCGACGGTGACGGGCCGCTCACTCACCTGCGTCAGCGTGAGCGGGATCTCCGCTGTCCACGAATAGCTGCCGTCATAATGTCTGGCCTGCGCCCGCAGCCAGTGCCCGTCAACCAGGAGGGTATCGCCCGTCTGGCGCAGGAGCCCGTGATCCAAGCCGGGCACCACCTCTGCCTGAATGAGCCAGTGAAACGTCCCCGGATTCGTATCGGCCAATAGTTCGGCGTTGAGTTGGAAATAGGCATGTCGGTCATGTTGACCCGCCTCGCTGTTCTCGCTGGATACGACCTCCATGCAGGCGCCCAGCCCCAGCGTCGTCGCCGCCGCGAGGAGGCGAAGGGCGAGCGCTGCGTACGAGATCGGCACCCTCATCTCAGCCCACCGTCAGCCCCAGCCCGGCTTGCACGATCCAGTCCGGGCTCACCGTCAGCGCCTCGTCACTCACGAAGCAGCGGATGATCTCGAGGCTGGGAGAGAGGTAGAAGCGGTCGAGTACCCGAAGGTCCGAGACGACCCCGGCCAGCAAGGTGAACGGCCAGTCGACCGTCTGGCGGATGACATAACCTGGCGCGCTCTGCTCGCGCAGCTGGGTGACGCCGGCGCCCAGGCGGAAGTAGAGCCGCCGCGTGGGAAGCGGGGCCAGCCTGGCGATGGCCAGGCCGGCCAGCGCATCCAGCTCCTCGGTCAGCAGGCACGAGCCGTCGGTGAGCGGACACCGTTCGCGCCCCGCGGCGGTCCACCACACGCGTAGGCCGAGGCCCAGCCCGAGGTGCCCTGAGACTCTGTAGATTGCGGTTCCCCCGAAGATGAGGGTCTCGCTGCCCGTCTCCAGGGCAATGCTGTAAACTGTCGAGAGAGTCAGCGATACGGGAAGCTCGCTCTCCGGCCGGATGCCCGTCGGTTGACACAGGCCGGGCCGGGCGAGGATTCCGGCGAGCAGAACCAGGACGGGCAGACGTGACATCATCATCTCGGGCCTCCGCCTGCAGGCTGCGGAGTGACGGTCGGACGATTCCCGACGGCCTTTATATGATTGCGGTAAGCAACTGTAATCGTAGCATCCAGATCCGACGTTCGACAGGCGGTCCATCCCGAGTCGAGCTCGAAACGTGGCTGCCCTGGCGCTGCGTGCCGAAGGGGGAAGAGCGCTGAGGCAACCGCCACGTGCGCTGATTGTTGTGAGGCGGTCAGCCCGAGTTGCCTCTACACTATATTATAGCATAAGCCCCTGCCTTACCACGAACATCTGAGGAGAGTGCGTGAAGGTCTTCCGCCGACTGCTCGTCGTCGTCGCGTCGATCGTCGCTGTCGGCGCCGTCGCGTTGACCATCGCCTGGATCCGCACCGCGCCCGCGCCGCTGCCCGAGGGCGGCGAGAGCGCCGCGCGACTCGCGCCGGGACCGTGCGCCGTGGGGAAGACCGAATTTCGCTGGACGGACGCGTCGCGCCCCACGGCCGCGAACGGCGACTATCCGGGCTCGCGGGAACGATCGTTCCCGGTGGCGCTCTGGTACCCGGAAGGAGTGGGCGGCACCCACGTGGCGGCCGGACTCATGCGGGTGTTGGGCAACCCGGACAAGGTGGGCTGTCGCTTGGCGGGCGCCAAACCTGAAGCGACGCCCGAGAACCCGTTCAACGGGCTGTTCGGAACGCCGGAGCAGGGCCTGCTCGAGGTAACCGAGTACCCACCGCCCTGTGTCAGGACGTTCGAGCGGACGATGTCGGCCGGGCGGCAGCAGATGTTGACTAAGTTGGCGGTCCGCGCCTTCTTCGAGAGCCATTTCGCGCGGGAGCCCGAGGTACGGGCGGATCACGAGGAGTTCCTGGTTCGCATTCTGCCGGCCGAGCTTCCCGAATTGACCTACACGCCAAGCCGACGTTGATGCGTACTTGCGACGGCGGTGGATCTCGACGCCGCGCCTCGCGGTTCACGCGGTTGGCTCGACTCCAGACGGGACTTGTTACAGTATGGACGTAAAGCAGATTCTCGCGGCCCTGACGCTCGTTCTGATCACGACGCTTCCGGCGCGAGCCCAGGAACCTTCCCAGGGCAGCATCGACAGCGCCTATGTGGCGGGCGACTACCGGGTGTTCAGCGGAGCCGGCGAGCCGGCGACGATCGACGACATCCTCGCCGAGATGAGACGGCAACAGGTCGTGTTCATCGGCGAGTCCCACGACGACCCCACGGGCCACAGGCTCGAGGTCGAGTTGCTGCAGCGGACGTACGAGACTTTCGGGGCTGCGGGGTCGGACGATGGCGCGTCTCGCGCGGTGGCGCTATCGCTCGAGTTCTTTCAGCGCGACGTACAGCTGATCCTGGATGAGTACCTGGCCGGTCTGATCACGGAGAAGGCGTTTCTGGCCGACAGCCGGCCGTGGCCCCGATACGAATCCGACTACCGGCCGCTGATCGAGTTCGCGAAGCAGAACGGATTGACGGTGATCGCGGCGAACGCGCCGCGGCGCTACGTATCACGGGTGACGCTGCAAGGGCGCGAGTCGCTGCACGACGTGAGCCCCGAGGCGCTGGCGAGCCTCGCGCCGCTGCCGTACGGACGGGCCTCGCAAGAGTACCGCGACCAATGGATCCAGGTCATCTCCGAGGTGATGGCTGAGGAGGGCATGAAGTGCGGCCTGCCGATCCCGGAGCCTGCGGAAGGGGAGGAGGCAGAGCGGCCCCGTGCGCCCGTCGGATCACACGACATGATGGGAAACCAATTGGACAGCCAGGTACTCTGGGACGCTACGATGGCGTACTCGATCGCGGAGTTCCTGATGGAGGAGCCCGATGCCCTTGTGCTGCACATGGTCGGCGGTTTCCACGTCGCGCGCGGTACCGGCACTCCGGAGCAGCTGAAGAGATACCGCCCCGGCACCCCGTTTATGATCGTCGCCCTGCGACCGGTGGAGGACATCGAAACCTTCGAGCCCGCCCCTGCCGGCGAGTGGGGCGATTTCGTCATCCAGACGGACGAGTCCCGTACGCTCGAGCAGATCGAGTGCCGGAAGTACCTCTCCGACTTGGAAACGAAGTAGCGTGCTGCCCGGCCAGGGTGCCGGGCGGCGGCCGGCTCTGGGCCTCTGGCTCGAGATACGAGAATCGGCTGCCGACTACGCCATCGCGGCTCGTAGGGCGACCGTTTGGCTTGAAGAACTGACGGCGTTGCCGCTTCCTCCCACGAACGAGCCCGCACCGCAAGGCTTTTGTCCGTGGCGGCGCTCCGTTGTATGTTGTAATTATCAGTAAACGATCATTTTATCAGGAATCCCAACGGAGCCGGGGATCTCGCGCGATTCCCGCCGCGGGAAACCTCCAGCACGAGACGGGGAGAACGAGCCGCGGACGCGGACGTACCCCGCCGCCACGGTGACCATGCCGTCTGAAGAGGACACCACCGACCTGCTGCTGGCTTTGGGGAAGGGTGACCGTCGAGCCCTCGACCGGCTGATGCCTCGGGTCTACGACGAGCTTCACCGCATCGCCCATCGCGAGTTGGCGCGGGTAGGGGGCAGGGGAACTCTACGTACGACGGGTTTGGTCCACGAGGCCTACCTCAAGCTGGTCGATGGGAACCGTGTCGAGGTCGAGAATCGGGCCCACTTCCTTGCACTCGCCGCCACGGCCATGCGACACATCGTGATCGACTATGCTCGCAAGCGACGGACCCAGAAACGCGGCGGCGGTTGGCAACGGATCTCCCTCGACGACGGTGTGCCGACGTCAGAGGAGCGACTGGACGAGCTGATCGAGTTGGATGAAGCCCTCAAACGTCTGGAGCGCTTCGACGAGCGCCTCTGTAAGGTCGTGGAGTGCCGCTTCTTCGGAGGCATGACCGTCGAGGAGACGGCCGTGACGCTGGAAATCGCGCCGCGCACGGTCGACCGCGCCTGGCAGAAGGCGAAGGCCTGGCTCTACAGGGAGATCCATGAGACCTAGCGACCTGGATCCGGCAAGCTGGCGACGGATCGACCAGATCTTCGACGCCGCGCTGGACACGCCGCCGGCGGAGCGGCGGGAGTTTCTGGCGGAAGCGTGCGCCGGTGACGACGATCTGCGGGCGGAGGTCGAGGCGCTGCTCGAGGCGACCGAACGGGACGATGGCGGTCTCGATGAGCCCGTGAGCCCGCTGGGCGCCGCGCTCGTGGCGTCGTCCTCGTCCGCGGAAGCCGCTGCGGAGAAGCGCGAAGTGGGGCCGTTCCGGATCGTGCGGGAGATTGGGCGGGGCGGCATGGGGGTGGTCTACCTGGCGGAGGACACGCGTCTGGGCCGGCAGGTGGCGCTGAAGGCGCTGCCGCCCTACCTGGGGGTTGGAGAGGAAGCGAAGCGGCGTTTCGTGGCCGAGGCGCGGGCGGTTTCGGCGCTGGATCATCCGAACATCGCGACGCTGTTCGAGGCGGACGAGACGGAGGAGGGGCAGCTGTACATGGTCTTCGCCTTCTACGAAGGCGAGACGCTGGAGGCGCGCATCGGCCGGGGTCCGCTTCCGGTGGAGGAGGCGGTCGAGATCGGCACCCGGATCGCCGAAGGCCTGGCGGCGGCCCACCGGAGCGGGATTATCCACCGCGATGTAAAGCCCTCGAACGTGCTGCTGACCGAGAGCGGCGAGGTGAAGCTGCTGGACTTCGGTGTGGCGAAGGTGGCGGGGGAGGAGTTGACGGGGGAAGGCGTCCAGCTGGGGACGGTCGCCTACATGAGCCCGGAGCAGGCGAGCGGAGGTGTCGTCGATCCGCGCACCGACCTGTGGTCGCTGGGCGTGGTGCTCTACGAGATGCTGACGGGACAGAGGCCATTCCAGGGTGGAGACCCGGCGTCGCTGGCCGGTGCGATCCTCCACCATGAGCCCGAACCACCGGCCTCGCTGCGGGGCGATCTGTCGGGGGACTTGGAACGGATCATCGAGAAGCTCTTATGTAAGACCGCGGATGGTCGCTATCGGAACACCGATGACCTGCTGGTCGAGCTGTGGGCCTTGCGATCTGGCGAGTCGCCGTTGGCGGCGATGCGCGAGAGTCCCTCACGGCAACGCAGTAGTAGCACCGCCTGGCTGGGATCGGCCGATCGACATCGGAGGCGGCGCCTGGTGACCGTCGTTCTGCTCGCCTTGGCGGCCGTCGGCGCTGGTATCTATCTGGCGTCGAACGCTATGAGCACCACGGGCCGCATCGAGAGGCTGGCCGTGCTGCCACTGACGAACCTGACCGGCGACTCGACACAGCAATACCTGGTTGATGGGGTCCACGATGCGCTGACCGCCGATCTCGGCAAGATCGGCACGCTCGCCGTCATCTCGCGCACGTCGGTAATGCGGTATCGAGACACGGAGCTGTCAGTGCCGGAGATCGCGGAGCAGTTGGGGGTCGATGCCGTGGTGGAGGGATCGGTGTTCCGGGAGGGCGACAGCCTGGCGATCACGGCACAACTGATCGCCGCGTCGCCGGAGCGGCACCTCTGGGCGGACACCTACCGTCGCGGCGTGGGCGGGGTGTTCGAGGTCGCCAGCCAGGTGGCGCGCTCTGTCGCCGAGGAGATCGAGATCACCCTGACTCCCGCTGAGGCGACCCGGCTGGCAACCGCGCGAGAGGTGGACCCAGCAGCCTACGAGGCCTTCACCCTGGGCCAGTTCCACCTCGAGCAGAGGAGCCCCGAGGGATTCGCCCTGGCGCAGAGATATCTTCGGCGGGCGATCGAGATCGACTCGACGTTTGCGCCGGCCTACGCGGTCTTGGCGGAAGCCTACGGGTCCGCCGCGTTCTTCGGGCTGCAGGACCCCGCGGAGAGCATGTCCGTTCTGGAGCACCTCGCGGAGACGTCTCTGGCGCTCGACAGCACTCTTGCACCGGCGCACATGGTTCTGGCGGCGGTGAAGCTCTACTGGGATTGGGACTGGGTGGGGGCGGAGAGCGAGGCGCGGAAGGCCATCTCGATCAACCCGAGCTACGCGCGCGGCTATGGCATCCTATCAGAAGTTCTGGCAGTCACGGCACGCTACCAAGAATCATTGGAGGCGGTCGAGCGCGCCAGCGAACTGGATCAGTTCGTTCCCTTCTCCGCTTTCAGACCCGTAGTCGTGCTCAATTACATGCGGGACTTCGACCGGGCGCTCGAGCGTGCCCGAGCCGGTCTCGAGTTCTTCACGGATTTTTGGGCTGGGCACTGGCTGCTCTGCGAGTCACTCGGCGGCAAGGGTCTCTACGACCAGGCGGTCGACGCATGCGAGGCGGCGGTCCAGTCCAGTCGCACCCCGGCGACCCTAGGCGCTCTAGGATTGGCATACGCGCTGGACGGGAGGCGGGAGGCAGCCACCCGCGTACTACAGGAACTCGAGGCACGGTCGGACGATCAGTATGTCGGGGCGAACTATATCGCCATGATCTACGTCGGGCTCGGCGATCACGACCGCGCCCTCGAGTGGTTGGACCGGGCCTACCAGCAGCGAGATGTCCAGCTGGTTCATCTCGCGAACCACTGGTTCTTCGATCCGCTACATACCGACCCCAGGTTCGAGGAGCTGTTACGGAAGATCGGACTCGAGCCGCGCTCGCAGAGGGCCGAGGGTTGAGGAGGAAGCCCCGTACGGGGCTCGCGACAATCCGGTCACATCCTCGGCAGCAGCCATGGCCATCCTCGTGGTCGGGCCGAGATGGCGCGATCCGTGGCGCGTTCTCGTAACCCTAAGTAGACGCTCGTGAAAGGAGCGCCTCTGCGCCAGAGGTTCAGATAACTCGGATACCCATGGGCATCGCGCGAACCGCACCCTATGCCGTTTCACTCGCCCTCGCCGCGCTCGTGTCGGCATCGCTCTCGGCGCAGACGCCGACGGGCGCGGTCACAGGGGTCGTGCGGGATTCCGCATCCCGGCCGCTGGCCGATGTCGAGGTCCGAGCCGTGGACCGAGCCAGCGGGCTCGTGTACCGGACGTTCAGCTCTTCGACCGGCCGCTACTGGCTGCGGGGATTGCCTCCAGGCGGCTACGACATCGGGGCGCGGCGGATCGGCCTGCGCGCGACAACGGTCAGTGATCTGCAGCTGTTCGTCGGAGGTACCGTCGGGATCGATTTCACGCTGCAGCCGGCGGCTGTGGAGCTCGAGCCTCTGAGCGTTGAAGTGGGGGCACCACCCATCGAGACGACCCGGTCAGACGTTTCTTACGTGCTCGATCGAGAACAGATCGAGCGACTTCCCGAAGAATCTCGGAACTTCATCGAGCTGGCGCGGTTGGTGCCGGGGGCGACGAGGGGGACAAAGTCCACCGGTGGCTTTCCGGGGTTCGGGACGGACGGGTCATCGGTGGGCGCGCTGAACCGGCAGTCGCTGGGCGTACTAGTGGACGGAGGCGACTTCACGGAGGGCCTGTTCGGCGATCCAAGCGGCTCGATTGCTCTACTGGCGATCCAGGAGTTCGAGGTGATTCAGAGCCAGTACACAGCGGAGCAGGGTCGGGCGGCGTCGGGGATCGTCAACGTCGTCACGCGTCGGGGCGGAAACGAGTTTCGCACCGAGGGATTCGGTCTTTACCGCGATCAGGCGCTCAACGCCCGCGGCGCCTTCGAGACAGAGAAGCCGGACTTCAACCGCTCACACTGGGGCGTCGCGGCCGGCGGACCCATCGCCGCCGACCGGACCCATTTCTTCGCGGCCTTCGAGCGCCGGACGCAGAACGACTACTCGACCGTCAATACGGAGGGCGCGTTTCCCGAGTACGAGGGTACGTTCAGGACACCGTTCACCGACAACCTCATGTTTGCTCGAATCGATCACCGGGCCAGCGACGCCCACGAGCTGACGCTACGGTATTCGGGTGAGATCGGCGAGCAGTTGGGCGACGTGGGCGGCATCAATGCTTTAGAGTACGGCCACAACAAATCGCTCGACATGCACTCCGTGCTGCTCACCCATCGTTGGACTCTGGGGGGTAGCTGGTTGAACGAGACCCGGCTGCACGTGTTGAGCGCACGAACGTCTCAGCTCCGGAACGCACCCCCCGGGCCGACATTGTTCTACCCGAGTCTCAGGGCCGGGCCCCACGAGGGTGAAGATCGAAACCGGAGCCTGCGCGTCGAGCTACGGGACGACCTCTCCTGGATCACGGCCGGCAATACAGGTACCCATCGCCTGAAGTTCGGCGCTCACCTGAGCTGGCTGCGCAACGAGGTCAGCAGCCCATTTTTCGAGGACGGGGCTCTGGACTTCCAGCAGAACACCGATTCGCTGCCGGCACGGGCCCGGATATCGTTCCGGGACCCGGCGCTGCGCCTGGACGCGCGCAACCTTCAGCTCGCCGTCTACGTTCAGGACGACTGGAATCCCTCGCCGAACCTCACCTTCAATCTGGGGCTTCGATACGAGATCGAGACGAACGGGAGCAACCAGGGCTGGGTTTCGCCGTTCGCCGGCGATCTCCCGTTCATCCCCGCGACGCAGCGGCCGATCGACGAGGACAACATCGCTCCCCGGATCGGCATCGCCTGGGATCCCGCGGGCGACGGGCGAACGGTAGTGCGCGGCGGATTCGGTATCTTCTACGACGCGCTGGTCGCCGGTCCACTGCTGGCTCTGGAACGGAGTTCCGGCGTGCCGCTGGCCGTGATCCCCAACCCCGGGACGACGGACATCGACGCGTTGAAGAGTATGATCGACCCCGACGCCGTGCCGCCCGTCGTGTGGACGGCGCCGGCCGAGATCGAGACGCCGATGACGCGGCAGTACTCGCTGGGAATCGAGCGGACGCTACCTTGGGACGTGGTCGTCCGGATCGATGGGTTGTTCGTTCAGGGCCGGCACCTGCTTCTGGAGCGCGGCCTCAACCCGATCGACAGCACGGGGTTCCGGTACCCGGAGTTCTCGCAGGTTACTCAGATCCTGAGCGAGGGCCGCGCCGAAGCGAAAATGTTGATGGTCGAAGTGCGAAAGCGGTTCTCGGGCGGGTGGTTCAACGTCGGCTACACGCTGGCCGACCGGAAAAGCACGAACGACACTTGGAACGTGAATGTTCCGCAGACGGATCCGGACGACCTCGACCTGGACGACGAATGGGGCCCCGCCGCGTGGGACGAGCGACACCGCTTGGTCGCGACGGGTGGGGTCCACCTGCCTCTCGATGTCGGTGTGGTCGCTAAGGTGGTCTATGCATCCGCCCGGCCGTTCACGGCGTTGGTGCCTGGAGATCCGAACGGCGACCTGGATCCCCGGAACGACAGACCGCCGGGCGAGGGACGCAACACGCGGCGGGGACCGGACTACTTCCGGACAGACCTTGGCATCACGTGGAGCCCTGCGACTTGGGGGGCGGCGCGGTTTGGGCTCGCGATCAACGTATACAACCTTTTCAACACGACGAACGGTGTCCCCTCGTCGGTGCAGAACATCATCGGTTTGCCTAACTTCGGTCAGGCGCGCGCCGCCTATCCGGGCCGGCAGGTGGAGATGGGACTCCAAGTGCGGTGGCGATGACGACCGGTGAACGAAGGCCGTGGGCCCCGAGCGAACTTGCTTGATCGCTCGCTCCTCCTACGCGGGCAGACAATGCTTCAGAGCTCACCGCCAGACTACTCCATGGTTCGGTTCGATTTGTGATCCTGCTCCACGTCGCTGCCTTTGCCGAGGTGAAAACTTCACCACCGCGCTGTCCGCCTGCCGGACACGCGCCGTGACCACCGCGCTCAGCACGTTATCAGGGTCGGTCGCCACAGCCGTTGCCTCGATGGTCGGGGGATCCGGGGGCACGGTTGCCTGGGGCGGATCCCCGCAAGCGGCGAGCAACGCTACGCCGAATGATCGGCCAGCGCGAGGCCGGTCGGTCAGGGTCGAAACGCTGGCTCTGACGCATCTCTCATGACCTCCGCAACGCGACCGCCGTCCACCTGCACGACGTCGACGGCGTTGTACCTGAAGATGCAGTAGTAATTGTCGACGTCGAGGCAGTGAGTGGCGCCGTATGCGATCCAGCGGCCGTCGGCTTGTCCAGCATCGCGGCCGTGTTGAAATCGACTACGGTTCGCGTGTCCCTGTCATGACGACCTTAAGGGCTGGCTCTCGTGGTGCGACTCGTCTGCCGTCACATTCACGGTGTGCAGCTCCGGTCCCCGGTCCCAGCCACCGGCTGAGTGGCCCAGGGCGTGTAGCTGACCGTCAAATCGCCCGTTATGAAAACTTTCTGCGGACCGGCGTCGCTGCCCCACCAGTTGCAGCGGACGTCGATCACGCCGCTGTTACCGGCCAACCCGACGTCGTATTCCACGGCGTCGCTGTAGTTGTCCACCAGGGTCCCGCCGTGAGCCACCCAGGCCGTATCCACGACCTCTAGGCGGTTGTCGGAGCCGTGGATCAGACCGACGCCGGACACAGCGACGCCGACGACCGTGCTGCGGATCAGATTGCCTCGCGAAGTGACCTCCGTGGATCCCGAGCCGGAGACTTTGATGGCACCCTCAGGGAATGCGGAGCCGCCAAGCCCCTCGAGGATGTTATTCTCGATCAGCGCCAACGTGACCGGGGGAAAGATCTCGTGCGTGCCGTTGCCGACGCTGATGCCAAGCCGCACGGTTCCAGTCACGCTCTGGTACCCGGTCACCCGCTCTGCGGTGGTCGCGAGTTGGTTCCCCACGATCTCCACCTGTTCGGCAGCTACCACGTTGATGCAGCCATTGATTCCGCACTCCGTAACGGTGTTGCCCTCGATGCGGCCGGTCGCGCTGTTCTGGTACTGAATGCTGCCGAAACCATGATCCGAGAAGGAACTCTCGAACACATCCACCCGGGCCGACTGTGTGGCAAACACGCCGAGCGTACCGCCGATGAATGTGCCGCTGCGCACGGTTGCCAGGGCCGTCGGCGTGGCTGGATTGGCTGCCAAGACACCCGACAACACGTCGCGTCCCAGCGTAAAGTTGCTGCCTTCGACCTCCAGTTGGTCGAACCCATCTGCGTAGATGGCCGCGTACCCCTCCTGGATCTCGAACGCCAGGTTGCGGACGATCACGGAGCCGGAGTCGACGTCGAGCCTGAAGGCCGTACGCTGGCTGACTTCGCCCCCGAGATCCACCACCTGGATGATCGGCGCCGCGCCGGGCGCCGCCTCGATGGTCACCGGCCGATCGACGATCACGTTCTCCGTCGGATAGGTCCCGTCGTAGACCAGCACCTGCCCGCCAACTGCCACCCGAACCATCGCTTCGGCGAGGCCGCTCACGACCGTCGAGCCCTCCGGCGGCGCATCCGGATCGAGGCTCACGTGCACCACCGCTTCGAGCTGGCCCGACGAGGTCGTGAATGTCGCCGAGAACGGTGCCTCGAGCGCCTCGCCGTCCAGGTCCTCGATCTCATCCGTGATGAGAAGCGTATACTCTCCATCGGCGGCGAGCGGGTCCGCTGGCGTGAAGGTGGCGGTCAGGTTCGCCGCATCCCCGAACTCGAGGGTGCCGGCCACCGGGGCGCCGTCCAGCAAAAGCTGCACCGAGGAGGCGGTCAGTCTCGCGGCATCGATCGGCTCGCTGAACACCACCAACATCGTCGCGTTCAGCGGCACATCCCGCTTCTTCGGCGGCGGATCGGTACGCACCACGATGGGTGGTCGCCTGGGTGGCACGATGGAGAAGAACGTTACCACCTCACCCTCTCCGGCGCTGCTTTCGCCGGACCGCGGATCATCTACCGTGGCAAGCTCGATGCGAAAGTCCAGCGTGTCGCCGGCGATGGCCGCCACCGCGACGGGATCGAAGCCCCCGTCCGCCATCACGGCTGTCGCCTCGGCCCCGGTCGCCCGGTTGCGGATGGTAGCTTGCTCACCGTCGGGGAAACTGCCTGGCGGCACGGACACGTACACGACGCCGGCCGTCGAGGAGCCGCTCAGCGAAACGCCGGAAGCTGACTCTGCGGCCCCCGCGACGGGATTCGAGATGATCGCCGGCGAGGGGGGCGGGGGGATTATTTCCTCGGAAGGCCCGCCGACGTCGTTGCAGGCACTGGCGGACAGCACGACGACGGTACCGATCGCGGTCGGCCACGGGCGTCTGAGAATACGGGCGGCTATCATCGGTGCCTCCTAAGGTTCCCCGACATCGGACGATTGGATCCGACACTCTTGCTCACGCCGGTCAGTGCCCAAACGGCGAGCAACGCTACGCCGGTCGGTCAGGGTCGAAACGCTGGCTCTGACGCATCTCTCATGACCTCCGCGACGCGACCGCCGTCCACCTGCACGGCGTCGACGGTGGTGTACCTGAAAATGCAGTAGTTATTGTCGACGTCGAGGCAGTGAGTGGCGCCGTATACGATCCAGCGGCCGTCGGCGGACCAGGCGGCGCCGAGATCGCTCGATTGGGACGTGAGCGGCAACTCGCCGGACCCGTCGGCGTTCATGACGTAGAGGCCGTATTCACAATAGCCCAAGGAACACCAGGCGAGGCGGGAGAACGCCAGTCTGGTGCCGTCCGGTGACCACGCGGGCTGGATACCATCACTGGTGAGACGGGTCACTCCCGAGCCGTCGGCGCTCATCACGTAGATGCCGTCGTTGCCCTCGCGGTTGCTAACGAACGCGATCTTGCTGCCATCGGGCGACCAGGCAGG
>JASFLD010000029.1:0-15434 GCA_050118275.1 Gemmatimonadales bacterium | reverse complement strand
ACGGACGGGTACCCGGCTTCCCGACCCTGGGCAGCGAAAACGAACTGATCCTTATCGAAGGGGATGCGCCACATTCTAGCGACACCTGTCGTCTCGCGCAATCATCTCGGCTCCGGGGAGGACCGCCCTCGTGGCGGCCGGTCAGGAGTGCCTCGGTCCGTACAGGTCGTAGCGCAAGTCTCTGAGGAACGGGACGTGGCGGCGAACCCGTTCGATGTCGGCCAAATCGACCTCTGCGACGAGCAGTTCTTCCACGTCCGCGGCGGCGCGGGCAACGATCTTGCCGTCCGGGCCGGCGACGAAGCTCTCGCCGAAGAAGTGCAACTCACCGTCGTCGCCGGCCCGGTTCGCGACGGCCACGAAGATCTGGTTGGCGACGGCCGATGCCTGAATCTCGATCTCCCACACGTCGCGGAACGCTTGCTCCGACATCGAGGTCGCCGTCGGCACCACGACGATCTCGGTATCATCCAGCGCGAGGGCGCGAAAATGCTCCGGGTAGTGTCGGTCGTAACAGATCGCCACGCCGACTCGGCCCACCCGCGTATCGTACACCGGCCACCCCGTGTCGCCAGGCCAGTAGTAGTACTTCTCGTTGTAGCCGGGCTCTTCCGCGATGTGCAGCATGCGGCTGGTGCCCAGCAGTGTCCCGTCGGCATCGATGACCGGGGACGCGTCGTAGTAGCGACCCGGCGCCGCTCGTTCGAACACGTTGATCACGGTCACCAGCGAGTGTTCCGCCGCCGCCGCCTGGAAGCGTTCCGTGGTGGGACCCGGAATCGGCTCGGCCCAGTCGAAGTAGCGGTCATCGGCGCGCACCTGCGGAAAGAAGAAATCGAGCGCGAGCTCGGGGAAAACGATGAGATCCGCGCCACCAGCCTTTGCCCGGGCCATCCAATCGATCGCCTTCTCGAGACTTGCCTTGCGGTCACCCTCGTGCCGGAATTGGGCGCATGCCACTTTCATGTCGTGTAGCCTCCCGAGCGGGCGGTTTGCGGGTGCAGTCGGTCCGTCGCCAACTTGCTTCGTATCAGGATCGCTATCGAGGCGGCGGCGAACAAGCCCCACGAGCGGGGGGGCATCCCCGAGAGAGCGAGGCGATCCTTGACACCCCCGGTCAGCGGGATGAGGTTTGGGGCAGGTGCGTGCCGGGCGCCCCGGGTGTATCCGTGGGCGCCCCGGTTTTTTGCGCTAGGCGCAATGGCAGATCAGGAAAGTGAGCGCGAAAATGTTGAAGCTGGAGCTTCCGGACGGCTCCGAGGTAGAGGTCGAGCCCGGTATCTCGGCCCGCGAGCTGGCGGAGCGAATCGATGGAGACGTTGCGGAGGAGGCAGTCGCCGCCAAGCTGGACGGTGAGATCGTCGATCTCGCCAGACCTATCCAACGCTCGGGCAAGATCAGGTTCTTGACCGAAGACGACAAGGACGAGGACGCGCTTTACGTGCTCCGCCATTCGGCGGCCCACGTGCTGGCGACGGCGGTGCGCAGCTTGTGGCCGAACGCCGGTGTCGGGTTCGGCCCGCCGATCGCCGAGGGGTTCTACTACGACTTCGACGTCGAGCAGCCCTTCACGCCGGAGGACCTGGAGCGGATCGAGGGACGGATGGCGGAGGTCGTGGCGGCCGACGAGCCGTTCGAGCGGCGCGAGGTCGAGCGGCCCGAGGCGGAGCGGCTGTTCTCGGATGATCCCTACAAGCTGGAACGGCTCGAGGAGATACCCGAGGGCGATGTGATCTCCATCTACCGCGATGGCGAGTTCGTCGATCTTTGCCGCGGGCCGCATCTGCCGTCCACGGGCCCGATCAAGAACTTCAAGCTGCTGCACGCGGCCGGCGCTTACTGGCGCGGTGACGAGCGCCGGCCGATGCTGCAACGTATCTACGGTACCAGCTTCTTCGAGGCGGAACACCTCGAGGAGCATCTCCGGCGTTTGGAGGAGGCGCGGCGGCGGGACCACCGCTTGATCGGGAAGGAATTGGATCTATTCAGCATCCAGGAGGACGTCGGCCCCGGCCTGATTCACTGGCACCCCAAGGGCGCGATGGTCCAGTTCATCTTGCGGCGGTTCTTGGAGGACGAGCTCTTGCGCCGCGGCTACGACTTCGTCTATACGCCGCACATCGCGCGCGAGGCCTTGTTCCGGAGGTCCGGACACCTGCAGGCCTACTCCGAGGTGATGTTCCCGTCGATGGAGATGGAAGGCGAGAAGGAGAACTATCGCGTCAAACCGATGAATTGTCCTTCGCACATGGAGATCTATGCCTCGCGGCAGCGCAGCTACCGCGACCTGCCGATCCGGTACGCCGAGATCGCCAGCGACTATCGAAACGAGAAATCCGGTACGCTGCACGGCATGCTCAGGGTGCGTGGGCTGACCATGGACGACGCGCACATCTTCTGTCGGCCCGACCAGATCGAGGAGGAGATCTACTCGCTGCTCGATCTGGTGGACGCGATCTATGGGACTTTCGGCCTTCGCTACCGCCTCGATTTCTCTACCCGGCCGCAGAAGCGCATTGGTTCGGACCAGGTCTGGGATGATGCCGAGACGGCCCTGCGGAGCGCCATCGAGCGACGAGGCCTGACTTACGCGGTTGATGTGGGAGGCGGCGCCTTCTATGGCCCCAAGATCGACGTCAAGTTCCTCGACGCCATCGGCCGCGAGTGGCAGGGGTCGACGATTCAGCTCGACTTCGTGCTGCCGGAACGATTCGATCTCCATTACGTGGGGACCGACAACCAGCGGCATCGGCCGGTGATGATACACCGGGCGATCTATGGCACCCTGGAGCGTTTCGTCGGCGGTTTGATCGAGCACTTCGCCGGCGCCTTCCCGGTCTGGCTCTCCCCGGTCCAGGTGCGTGTGCTGCCGGTATCGGACGACCTGGCGGATTCGGCGCGCAAGGTGACGGATGCTCTGGAAGCTGTGGGACTGCGCGCCGAGCTCGATGACCGCTCGGAGACGCTGTCCTACCGGATTCGCGACGGCGAGCTGCAGAAGACCCCGTATCTGGCGGTAGTCGGGAAACGGGAGGCGGAAGCCGGCACCGTGGCCGTCCGGCGGCGCGGCGCGGAACAGAAGCAGATCGTGATGCCGTTGGACGACTTTGTGGCACGTGTGTCAGAGGAGAACCGCTCGCGCACCTTGCTGTGAGGGGTGCCTGGGCGCCCGTTGACAAAGTTGCCGTATTGGCAGAGTTTAGCGGTCAAAATGAGGCAAGTGGCGGCCTGATGGACACCGCCCACCTATCGGCCCGCGCGCTGGTCGCGGTGCTGCCGGGTCCAAGCGTAGCACGTTCGGCGATCTGGATAGGGGATCGGCGAAGCGTAGCGGCTTGGGTCCATCGCTTTTTGTTGGTTCGCCTAACCGCAGAGAAGGGAGACAGATTATCGATAAGAACGAGCCTCGCGTGAACAACCAGATCCGGATCAGCCCGGTTAGGTTGGTCGACGTAGGCGGCGAGCAGGTTGGGATCGTCTCGATCGAGGAGGCGCGCAGAACAGCGGAAGAACGTGGATTGGACCTGGTGGAAGTCGCGCCGGCGGCCCGCCCGCCCGTGGTCAGGATCATGGACTACGGGAAGTACAAGTATGAGCAGGCACGCAAGGCGCGGGAGTCGAAGAAGAAGCAGCACCAGGTGAAGGTGAAGGAGATCAAGCTGCGTCCGAAGATCGAGGATCACGACCTAAACTTCAAAGCGGGGCACGCTCGCCGGTTCTTGGGAGACGGCAACAAGGTCAAGGTGACGATGCGCTTCCGCGGGCGCGAGATGACCCACACAGAGATCGGAGCCGGCGTGCTGGAACGGTTCGCGGAGATGCTCTCCGATGTGGGTCAGATCGAGGAGGCGGCACGTCTCGAGGGTCGCAACATGAGTCTGGTCATGGCGCCGAAACGACAGTCGTAGTCGCCTCGACAGAGTTGTTCTGGACAATAGAGAGGTAGAGTACCGATGCCTAAGATGAAGACACATCGGGGCGCCGCGAAGCGCTTCCGAAAGACGGCCGGTGGCAAGCTCAAGCGGCAACGCGCCAACAAGAGCCACATACTGGCCAAGAAGACGCGCAAGCGTAAGCGGCGTCTGCGGCAGCCGACCCTGGTGGCCGAGAGTGATGCCCGGCGTGTGAAACGGATGCTCGGTGTTTGAGCGCGGAGTCTCACGTTCGGCACCGGTGTTAGAAAGGAGTCTATAGATGCCTCGGGTGACGAATCAGGTCGCAAGAAACAGGAAGAAGAAGAAGGTTCGCGAACTGGCGAAGGGCTACCGCGGTGCGCGGTCGAAACTCTATCGTACGGCGAAGAACGCGGTGGAGCGAGGATGGGCCTACAGCTACCGCGACAGACGGCGCCGCAAGCGTGACTTTCGGCGACTGTGGATCACTCGGATCAATGCGGCCGCCCGCCAGCACGACATCAGCTACTCCCAATTCATCAACGGCCTGCGCAGTGCCGGCGTCGAGCTGAATCGTAAGAGTCTGGCCGACCTGGCCGTACGCGATCCGAACGTCTTCGGCAACCTCGTTGAGGTCGCCAAGGGGGCGTTGGGCAAGTAAGCCGACCTGGCCACGATGCAGGATTTTTTAGCCGATCTCCGCACACTCGAGGATGCAGGGACGGCGGCGATCTCCGCCGCGACCGGTCCCGATGACGTCGAGCGTGTGCGAGTGGAATATCTGGGCCGCAAGTCGCGCCTCACACAGCTGCTGCGCAGCGTCGGGCAGCTACCGGCAGAGCAGCGGCGCTCGGCGGGTGCGGAAGCGAACCGCGTCAAACAACGCTTGCAGGAGTTGCTCGAGGCACAGGCGGCGAAACTGGCCGAGACGACCGAACAGGTGACGTCGGGTATCGACTTGACGCTGCCGGGTCGCGAGCGATGGCGAGGCGCGGTCCATCCGTGCACGGCGGTGACCCACGAGATTTGTGATATCTTCAAGGCCCTGGGGTTCGTGCGCGCGCGCGGCCCGGAGGCCGAGACGACCTGGTACAACTTCACGGCGCTGAATACGCCGCTCGATCATCCCGCTGCCGACGAGCAGGACACGTTCTATCTGGGCGAGGACAGCGTTCTGCGGACCCACACGTCGCCGGTCCAAGCGCGCGTCATGGAGGCGACGAAGCCACCGATACGCATCGTCGTTCCCGGGGTCGTCTATCGGCGCGATCCTTTCGATGCGTCACACGCTCCAGCTTTCGAGCAGATCGAAGGGCTGGCGGTGGACGAGGGAATCTCGTTCGTCGATTTCAAGGCGTCGATCGCATTCTTCGTGCACCGGTTTTTCGGTGAGGATGCGGCGACGCGCTTCCGGCCGTCGTTCTTCCCGTTCACCGAGCCGTCAGCGGAAGTCGATGTCTCCTGTTTGTTGTGCCATGGCGAAGGCTGCTCCGCTTGCAAGGGTACCGGCTGGATAGAGATCATGGGCGCCGGGATGGTGGACCCGGCCGTCTTCGACAACGTGGGCTACGACTCGGAGCGTTACACGGGGTTCGCCTTCGGCATGGGAGTCGGGCGAATTGCCATGCTGCGCTATCGGATTCCCGACATCAGGATGCTGTACGAGAGCGACGTCCGCTTCCTGCAGCAGTTCGAGCACGCCTGATCGCCGGGCTCCAACCAACCGGATCCATCGAACCATGATCGTATCTTACCGCTGGCTGATAGAGCTGGCGCCGACGATTGAAGACTCGCCGAAACGACTGGCCGAGCGGTTGACGTACACGGCGGTGCCCGTCGATGACGTGCTCTGGCTCGGCGAAGGACTCGAGGAGCTCGTCGTCGCGCGGGTGGAGAGCGTCGCTCCGCATCCACGTGCCGATCGCCTGGTAATCTGCAAGGTCGATGCAGGAAGGGACGAGCCCGTCCAGGTCGTCACGGGCGCACCGGTCGTCGTGGAAGGAGGGTTTTACCCGTTCGTCGGCGTGGGTCAGACGCTGCCCGGCGGAATCGTCATCAAGCGGGCGAAGCTGCGCGGCGAGTACTCGGAGGGGATGCTTTGCTCCGAGAAAGAGCTGGGCGTCGGGCGCGATGCCGCGGGCATCATGTTGCTCGAGGGCGATTTCACGCCGGGACAATCGCTGCTCGAAGCCATGGAGCTGGACGACTACCGGCTGGATGTCGACGTGACGGCCAACCGACCGGACTTGCTGGGTCACTGGGGGGTAGCCCGCGAGCTGGCACCCGGCGGTGTGGCAGACCTGCGCTTGCGGGAGCTCCCTGGACAGCTCGGGGCCGATTTCGCGGTGGAACGCGCCACGCACGAGGGTGCCACGGCGGGAGTCACCGTGCGGATCGAGGATGCCGAAGGGTGTCCGCGCTACATGGGCGTCGTGATTCGGGGCGTCGACATCAGACCATCGCCCGAGTGGCTGGCCAATCGGCTGCGTGCTATCGGTCAGCAGCCGATCAACAACGTCGTCGACGCCACGAACTTCGTGCTGAACGAGCTCAACCAACCGCTGCACGCCTTTGACCTTGCCGCGCTGCGCGGCCCAGCGGTCGTCGTCCGCCGTGCGAAGCGCGGCGAAGTGCTCCGGACGCTGGATGGTAAGGAGCGTCGCCTCGATCCCGAGATGCTGGTGATCGCCGACGCGGAGGTCGCCACGGCGATGGCGGGACTGATGGGCGGCGAGGACAGCGAGGTCACCGAAAGCACGCGCGACGTGTTCATCGAGTGCGCCTATTTCGACCCGAAGCGGGTTCGCCGAGCGGCCCGTGGACTCGCCTTGGACACCGACGCGTCGTACCGATTTCAGCGCGGGATCGACCCGTGCGGACTGCCGCGAGCGCTGAAGCGCGTGGTCGAGCTCATCCTGACGACCGCTGGCGGCACGGTCGACGGCGCGGCTATCGATGTGAACCCGATCGAGTACCAACCTCGGACGGTTTCGCTGCGGAGCAAGCGCGTGGCTCACTTGTTGGGCATCGAGCTCGAGAAGGCTGCAATCACGGACGCGCTGGCACCCGTAGGCTTCGAGGTGTCGCGCGGTCCCGAGGAGATCCTCTCGGTGACCGTTCCCAGCTGGCGGCCCGACGTCGAGCGCGAGGTCGATCTGATCGAGGAAGTCGCGCGCCGTCACGGCTACGACAAGTTCCCGGACGAGATGCGGCAATTCCGTCCGACGACGGTGCGGGAGGATTCCCTTGTCGAGATGGTCGAGCGACTGCGCGCCTCGCTGGTTGGCTGGGGTTTTCTTGAGGTCAAGACATCGCCGTTCGCTTCAGCCGGCGAGGGTGAGGTTCGTCTGGTGAATCCTCTCTCGGAGCGCGAGGATCATCTGCGGCGTGACTTGCTGGTCGGGCTGGTGCACCGGCTCGAGTATAACTTCGCGCGCCGGCAGCGCGATGTGCGGCTGTTCGAGATCGGAACCGTGTTTGCCGGCGGCGACGAAGATCTCCCGATTGAGGAGACGCGATTGGGTTTGGTGAGCACGGGCCGACGGGCGCCCGTCCACTGGTCCGGCGAAGTCGGTGACTGGGACGTTTGGGATCTAAAAGCCGTCTTCGCCGATTGCGGCTCGCTGGCCTGGCCGGGCGCTGCGGTGGAGGCCGCGCCAAACGATGGCCTGGGCCTCGAGGAGGGGCAGGTGCTGGTCACACGGGATGGGCTAACCGTCGGTCGAGCCGGTCGGGTGCCGGCGGACGGATTCGATGTTCCACGTTGGGCGGCGCCCATTTGGGGATTCGAGATCGCTCTGCAGGCCGTGAAGCGGCCGCCGACTTTGTTCACGCCGCTGCCCGTCTATCCGTCGGTGGAGCGCGATCTGGCTTTGATCGTGCCGCGCGGCATCGTGGCGGGGGAGACGGAGGTCGTGATTCGGGAGGCGGCGCCGGCGTACTTGGAAAGTCTGGTCGTATTCGATGTCTACGAAGGAGAGAACATACCCGAGGGCACGCGCAGCATTGCCTGGCGCTTGAGATTCAGGTCTCCCGATCGTACCCTAACGGACGAGGAGGTCGACGCTGCCATCGGGCGCATCACGTCCGCTCTCGAGGAGAAACTCAATGTCGGAATCCGAGGGGCGTAAGCTCAGCATCGAGTTCCCGAAGTTCGAGGAGTTGGAGGGCGCGGTGCGACGTGCCCTGCGGCAACTGGAGGTCTGGCGGGAGAGGGCTTCGGCCTCGGAGGCCGAGCGGAGACGCTTGCGCGAGGTCGTCGAGCAGCTGAGGTCGGCGTCGTCCGCCCTCGATCCGGCGGAGGCGGCCGGGGAGCTCAAGCGGCTGCGGGAAGAGAATGAGCGGTTGCGGAGCCAACTCGCGGAGGGACGGCGACAAGCGGAGAAATTGGCCCGCGAGGTAGAATTTCTGGAGGATGCGCGATGAGCGAAAAGTCGGGCGGCGGCCAAGCGACGGTGGAAATCGAGATCCTCGGTGAGTCTTACACGCTGAAGAGCGAGACGGGCGCGGAGTATACGCGGCGCGTGGCGCAGCACGTCGACCGCACGGCGAAGGAAATCCGGGATGAGAGTGGCGTCGTCGACAAGAAGACGATCGTCGTGCTGACGGCGATTGCGATCGCCGACCAGCTCTTCCGCATGCGGGACGGCGTAGAGGTAGTCAAGGGTTTGGCCGAGAAACGTGCGGAGCGCCTGTCGGCCGAGATATTGCAGGTAGTGGAACAAGAGACGGGGGACTAGCTTGCGTCGAGCCACCAGGTCGGCCTATTTTTCAAGGTGGCCCTGTGCCTATCTGGAAATGCGACAACTGATGGGATACCGTTTTGCATAGCGATCGAAGCCGTCGATGGTCACCGATTGGGTGGCGACATGCTCATCTCCATAAGGCGTGTGATAACCGTTCTGTGTAAGGTCGGGTGACGGACGAGGGCGGCGCCGGTCCAAGCCGGCCGGTGGCAACGAGTTAATCCCATCCACAACGCGTGAAATCAGGATTTCCAGCGGCAGGGCGGACTGCTTTGCCGCTGTTTCTTTTGTTCGGGTCGTGTCCCCGGGCGTGATAAAGGAGATGTGCAGTGAACTGGATCGTAGCCCTGGTCGGCTTGGCGGTGGGCGTACTGGTTGGCTGGGCTGTCGCAACTCTCCTCGTGCGGCGATTCGAGCTTGGTCGGCTCAAGCAACTCAGAGTAGATGCGAAACAGGAAGCGACCCGTGTGCTGGAGGGTGCCCGCGCCGACGCGGATGCGTTGAAGCGGAGCGCGGAGCTGGCGGCCAAGGAGGAGATACTCCGAGCCAAGGATGAATGGGAGAAGGAGGTCAGCAAGCGGCGCAGCGAGGTCGAGCGGACGGAGCGCCGGCTGGACGACCGTGAGAGCCTGCTCGACCGCAAGTACTCCATGCTGGATGAGAAACAGGAGCAGCTGGAGAAACGCGCGCAGGAGATCGAAGAGCGAGAGGCGGCCGCCGAGACGATGCGCCAACGGCATGAACAGTTGATCGCTGAAGAGCAGAGAAAGCTCGAGCGGGTGGCTGGCATGTCGGTCGAGAAGGCCAAGCGCGAGCTGATGCGCAGGTTGGAAGGCGACGCACACGCTGAGGCGGCGACGCGGGTGCGTCAGATCAAGGAAGAGGCCACGCGCGCGGCCGAGCGAGAAGCTCGAAACATCGTGGCGATGGCGGTCGAAAAGATCGCCGCCGACCACGCCGCGGAGGCGACGGTCTCGGTGGTTCCGTTACCCAACGATGAGATGAAGGGCAGGATCATCGGGCGCGAGGGCAGGAACATCCGGGCGTTCGAGAATCTCACGGGCGTGGATGTGATCGTCGACGATACCCCCGAGGCCGTCATTGTGTCGGCCTTCGACCCCGTGCGGCGCGAGATCGCGCGCATCGCCATGGAGAAGCTCGTGGCTGACGGCCGCATCCACCCCGGCCGGATCGAGGAGGTGATCGAGAAGGCGAAGAAGGAGGTGGAGCAGAGCATGCGCGAGGCGGCGGAAGAAGCGTGCTACGAGATGGGCATTCACGGCCTGCACCACCAGATCATGGAGACCTTGGGCCGCATGAAGTACCGCACCTCCTACGGTCAGAATCAGCTCCAGCACTCCAAGGAAGTCGCCCGTCTGGCGGGCCACATGGCGGCGGAGCTCGGCCTGAACGTGCAGATGGCCAAACGCATGGGCTTGCTGCACGACATCGGTAAGGGTATGACCCACGAGCACGAGGGCACGCACGTCGAGCTCGGCTACGAGTTGTGCAAGCGCTGTGGCGAGCCCGATCCGGTGCTCAACGCGATACGCGCGCACCACGGTGAAGAGGCGGCGCGTTACGCGGAGACCTTTCTTCTCACAGCCGCGGATGCGGTCTCGGGGGCGCGCCCCGGCGCGCGGCGCGAATCGTTCGAGGCTTACGTGAAGCGTCTGGAAAAGCTGGAGGAGATCGCCACATCGTTCGACGGAGTCGCCAAGTGCTTCGCGATTCAAGCGGGCCGCGAACTGCGTGTCATGGTTACACCCGAGGCCGTCTCCGATGAGGAGATGGCCCTTCTCAGCGAGAACACCGCGCGACGCATAGAACAGGAGCTACAGTATCCAGGACAGATCAAAGTCGTCGTGGTGCGGGAGACCCGCGCCGTCGATTTCGCTCGCTGAGCTCCCGCGACCCGAACGCCTCGGCGGTGGTCGTCGAGGCGCCTCGGCGCGCCGTTGCCGTCCGGATCGATGAGGATACTGTTCATCGCCGACATCGTCGGCCGGCCGGGCCGCCGCGTCGTCGAGGCGCTGCTGCCCAGGTTGTTGAAGGACCAACGTCCGGATGTCGTCGTGGCCAACGGCGAGAACCTGGCGGCGGGCTATGGCGTCACGCCGGGACTGGTGGCCGATCTCCTCGGCCACGGCGTCGACGTCATCACCTCGGGGAATCACATCTGGGACCGGCAAGACGGCGTGGCATTGCTGGGCAGCCAGCCCCGTCTCTTGAGACCCGCGAACTATCCGCCCGAGAACCCGGGCCAGGGCCACTACCTCGTTGCGGTCGACGAGCAGACCGTTGCCGTCGTCAATCTGCAGGGCCGCGCCTTCATGTCCGATATCGACGATCCGTTTCGTATCGGCCGGGCGCTCATCGATGAGCTGAGTACGAAGACCAACATTGTCGTGATAGATTTCCACGCCGAAGCGACGGCGGAAAAGCAGGCGTTCGCTCGCTTCATCGACGGACGGGCGAGCGCAGTCATCGGCACTCACACACACGTGCCGACTGCCGACGCCCGGGTACTCCCCGGCGGCACCGCGTACGTCACCGACGCCGGTATGACGGGGTCGCATGGCGGTGTGATCGGATTCAGGGCCGACAAGGCGATTCAGCGCGCCATGTTGGGACGCAGGGTGCGTCTTGGCCCGGCTGACGGCGATCTGAGGTTTCAGGGGGTGATCATCGACGTCGATCCCGGTTCCGGCCAAGCGCTTCGGATCGAACGCATCGATCTGGCACACGAATACGAAGAGGAGCGATGACGGTGGCAGAGTTGATCGATGGCAAACGCATAGCGGCGGAGATCAGGCAGGAAGTCAAGGAAGATGTCGATGAACTGAAGGGCAGAGGGATTACTCCCGGCCTGGCTGTCGTACTGGTCGGCGATAACCCCGCCAGCGCCGTGTATGTACGGATGAAGGCGAAGGCTTGTGAGGAGGCCGGCATATATTCACGCGTCATCCGCCTGCCCGCGGAGACGGACCAGGATGAGCTGGAAAGCGTGGTGGATGAGTTGAACTCCGACGGAGACATCCACGGGATGCTGGTCCAGCTGCCGCTGCCCCAGCAGATTCGTGAGGCGGACATCATCAATCGGATCGACCCTGCCAAGGACGTGGACGGATTCCACCCCGTGACCGTTGGCCGCATGGTCATCGGCGATCCCTCCGCTTTCCGCTCCGCAACGCCGGCGGGCGTGATCGAGCTGCTGATGAGGACCGGCAACGACCCAGCCGGCAAGCGCGTCACCATCGTGGGAAGGTCCAACATCGTCGGGAAACCGCTGGCCATAATGCTGTCGCTGAAGATGAAGGGCGGCAACGCGACAGTCACGCTGGCGCACAGCCGCACGCCCGATCTGCCGGCCGTGCTACGCGAGGGCGACATACTGGTGGCGGCCATCGGAGTGCCGGAATTCGTGCGGGCCGCAGCGGTGAAGCCGGGCGCCGTGGTCATCGATGTGGGCGTCAATCGCGTGGACGACCCGAGCAGCGAGAAAGGCTACAAGCTGGTCGGCGACGTTGCGTTCGACGAGGTATCCGAGGTCGCCAGCGCGATCACGCCGGTCCCCGGCGGCGTCGGGCCGATGACCATCGCCATGCTGCTCACAAACTGCATCAAGGCGGCGCGCGCCATTTCGGGTATCGCGTGAACGGCGATCTATTCTTTCAGGCCGCGAACGCGCGAGCGCTGGGAAGCGACGGGGTCCCAAACGTCTGGAGCGTGGCTCAGGTCAATTCGCTGACGCGCCAGCTGTTGGAGGGCGCGATCCCACCGCTCTGGGTAGCCGGCGAAGTATCCGGATTCAAACGTTACCCCAGCGGCCATTGCTATTTCGCTCTCAAAGATGAGCGCTCCCAACTCGCCTGCGTCATGTGGCGCGACGAGGCGCAAGCTCTCCCGACCGAGCCGCCCGAGGGGATGGCCGTCCACGTGTTCGGCTACGTCTCGTTGTTCGAGCGGCAAGGCCGCTACCAGTTCGTGGTGCGCGAGCTCAACGCCCGCGGGGAAGGCCTCTGGCGCCTGGCATTCGAGCGCCTGCGCCGGCGGCTGGAGTCGGAAGGGCTGCTCGACCCGGGACGCAAGCGCCCGTTGCCCCGTTTCCCGGTCTGTGTCGGAGTCATCACCTCCACCGAGGGTGCCGCGCTGCGGGATATCGTGTCGGTCGTTCGGCGGCGCGCGCCGTGGACGCACATCCTCGTGTATCCCTCGCGCGTACAGGGCGATGATGCCGCGCGCACCATCGTTTCGGCGATAGCGGCGGCGTGCAATGGGGGACATGCCGATGTGCTGGTCGTGGGCCGCGGTGGTGGGTCGTTGGAGGACCTCCGGGCATTCAACGACGAGCGGGTGGCGCGTGCCATCGCCGGCTCGACCATACCGATCGTGTCCGCGGTAGGTCACGAATCGGATCTGACGCTCGCGGATCTCGTCGCCGATCGGCGCGCCGCGACGCCGTCCGCCGCCGCCGAGCTGGTGGTCCCCGACCGCTTAGGGCTGAGCGGCGAGCTGGCGCGGGCGCGCCAGCGTTTGGCCGGCGCACTGCAGAACGGTATTACGCAGAGGGCGCGCCGGATCGAGCGGATGGAGGAGCGGATGGTCGAGGCGGTGGGTCGCCGCATCGACCGTGACCAGGCGCGCGTGGGCGCGCTCCGTCAGCGGCTTCAGGCCCTCGGGCCGATGGCGGTGATGCAGCGGGGCTACAGCCTGGCGCTCGACGACCGGGGGCGGATCCTACGCAGCGTGGGAGATTTTCGCGCCGCCATGGACTTCGAGCTACGCCTCGCCGATGGTCGCGTCGGGGCCCGCGTGCGACAGACGAGCCGGCGGGGCTGATGGCTCCGAAGTGGTCGATGCAGGAGGTTGGAGGTTGACAGATAAGCTCAGTCTTGGCAAAGCGATCGAACGGCTCGAGGTCATCGTAGAGCGGTTGGAGCGCGAAGAACTCGAGCTCGAGGATGCGCTTGGCTTGTTCGATGAGGGGATGGAGCTCGTGCGCGCCGCAGAGGCCGAGCTGAGCGAGTCCCAGGGTCGACTGAAGCAAGTATTGATGGACCGTCAGGGCCGCCAGCGATACGTCGAGCTCGAGGTGCCGAACGACGCTGAGGCTGAGCCGGAGGGTGAGCGTTAGGCGGCGCCGCGTGCGCCGGGCTCCCCGTGCTATCAGGGCCACGCTTGGACAACTTTCTAGCCTATTTCGAGTCCAGCCGCGAGCGGACGAATCGGGCGCTGGCAAGTGTGCTGGACGATTACCTGCAAGAGGTCGACGATTGGTTAGCCGCACCGATTCGCTACTCTTGCGAAGGGGGAGGGAAGCGCTTCCGCCCGATCCTTTTCCTGGCGGCCTACGACGTCTCGGGCCGGCCCGAAAACGAGCGGGTGGAACGGCTGGCCAGCGCGCTGGAGATCGTCCACTCGTACTCGCTGGTCCACGACGATCTGCCGTGTATGGACGATGATGATTGGCGGCGCGGTCGCGCTACGTGCCACCGCGCTTTCGGCGTGGAACGAGCGACGATTGCGGCGGCTGCGATGGTCCCGCTGGCGACCTGGGTCGTGGCGGCCGAGGCCCGAGCGCTGGCGTTCGATGCCGCCGAGTGCGCGAGCCTGGTCGGGGAGCTGTCGGAGGCGGCAGGTCCGACGGGGATGGTCGGCGGCCAAGTCCTGGACTTGATTGCCGAAGGGCGGGCGGTGACCGGTGTGGAGTTGGGCGAAATTCACCGGCGCAAGACGGGTGCGCTGATCCGTGCGTCGGTGAGGCTGGGCGGTCGCGTCGGTCGTGTGGGCAGGCGAGAACTGACTGCGCTGACGACGTACGGTGATAGAATCGGGCTGGCCTTTCAGATCGCCGACGATCTGCTCGACGAGGAGGGCACGCTCGACCGGCTGGGCAAGGACCCACAAAGCGACCGGGAGCTGGGCAAGGCGACCTATCCCGGGGTGTACGGGCGGGATGGCGCATTGGCGACGGCTCGCAGCCTGAGCAGGGAAGCGATCGAGGCGCTGCGAGCGGCCGGTATCGCGAGCGGCGCCCTTGAAGGTCTAGCTATTCAGGTCGTGGAGCGCGAAAGTTAAGGGTGGTTGTGGGGCGGGGTGCCGCGTAACGTTGACGCCCTGTTGATGGTGATCCGTCACTGTGGAAGGAGCCTGTTCCGTGAGTCGCATGAAGCGAA
Source organism: Gemmatimonadales bacterium (assembly GCA_050118275.1). Lineage (GTDB taxonomy): Bacteria > Gemmatimonadota > Gemmatimonadetes > Palauibacterales > KS3-K002 > JASFMO01. The sequence goes on along the minus strand of JASFLD010000029.1, from coordinate 617 downwards.
TCGGCGTACTGGGTAACCCGCGGTACAGAAACGTCACGGAAGCGCTCGACCGGTTGGGTGACATCGCTCCAACGCTCGGACTCGAGTTGCATGTCGACGATCAATTGCGTCACGGCGCTCGGGCCGCGGTCGAGAGGCTGCCGCAGAACCCGGAGGAGATCGACCTGTTGATCACGCTGGGTGGGGATGGGGCGCTGCTGGGTGGCGCCCGTTGGGCGGGACCGGCGGGGACCCCGGTGCTGGGAGTGAACCTCGGTCGGCTGGGTTTCCTAACGGCCGTGACCCTGGAGGAAATGGACCAGGCGGTCCGGCGTATCGTAGCCGGGGATTTCGTGCTCGATACTCGCATGGCCCTGGAGGTGCGGTCCGTTCACGGCTCCGGGAGCAGCGAACCTTATTACGCGCTCAACGACGCGGTCCTTCACAAAGGTGGCCTGGTGCGAATGGTCCCGGTTCGACTGTGGGTGGACGACGAGGAGGTCGGCCTCTATCGGGCGGACGGAGTGATCGTCGCGACGCCGACCGGATCCACAGCCTACTCGCTCTCCGCCGGAGGTCCGATCCTCGATCCCCGCCAGGATGCCATCCTCGTCACGCCGATCTGCCCGCATACGATG
>JASFLD010000028.1:0-15512 GCA_050118275.1 Gemmatimonadales bacterium | reverse complement strand
ATTCCCGTACGACGCTCAGATCACCGTCGTAGCCCCAGTACCTCTCCGGGTGCGCGACGATGGGTACAAAGCCATCCGAGGCGATCCCAGCCAGTACGTCGGCGGACTGGTTGGGGATCGTGAAGGAGTAGAACTCGACCAGCGCGAACCGGCTGCCTGCCAATCGCAACCCCGCATCGCTGAGGTCGAGATGCGGGACATCGAGCTGGATCTCGTACCCACGCTCGAGGCTCAGACCCGGTGTACGGTCTCGCGCGGCTTTCAGCAGTTCCGGCCAGGCTTCGTCGGCGCGCCTCCGGCGTGTGCCGTTCGGGTTGGACGCGCTGAGGTGAGGCGTTGCAACGATCGTCGCGACGCCGTCGCCGTGTAGCGCCATGATCGTGCGTAGCGCGGCCTCCAGGTCCGGCGCGCCATCATCGACACCGGGGATCAAGTGCGTATGAAGATCCGTGAGTTCCAACGGTCGCCGCGTCCAGCGGTCCGGTCCCGCCGCGTTCGTTTCCGTCACTCCCTCCTAACCCAACGTTCCGCCAGCCGGCCGAGCTCGCCGTCCGGGCCCATCTCCCGGCATCGTTCCGCCAGATCTTCCGGATCATCCAGAGCCGCCGCTTCGCACGCAAGGGTCAACAGACCGTCGGCGGCCAGCAGGTCGAACGCCGCCGCGCGCTCATCCAGTCGATCGCGGATGCTGTCGAGTAAATCGCACGCCGCCGATACGAGCGCGCGCGGGAGGTCCGCTTCATCATCGAGTCGCGCGACGTGCGGCTCCAACCGTTCACGCAGCGAAGGCGGTGAGTCCCGCAGACGCCGCTCGAGCCATTCCGCGCTCCTCACGCCGTCGCCTGCTCCAGCATCGGACGGACGATCTCCACCACCTTCTCCAGCGCTCGCTCGGCGCGTTCCGGTTCGCCGGTGCTCGCCTGCGCCATGTGCGGTCGACCTCCGCCCTTGCCGCCGGCCAGCTTGGCGACCTCGCGTACTACAGTATCGGCGCGCATCCCCTTTCCGATCAGATCATCGGTGACGACGGCCAGCAACGCGTGCCGTTCTCCCAGCTTTGCCGCGACCACCCCAACACCGCTGCCCAGGCGAGCGCGTAACTCATCACCAAAACCACGCAGCGTCTCGCTATCGGCCGCCTCGATGACGCCGGTGGCGACCTTCGCCCCATTCACTTCTTCGGCCAGCTCGACCAGCCGCGAGACTTGATCCTGGGCGGCCGTCAGTGACGCGGCCTGCAACCGGTCGCGTAACTCGCGTGTTTCCGCCGCCAGACCATCGACCCGCTGCGTTAGGTTCTCGACGGGAACCTTGAGCGCACGGCTGAGGCGATTCACCAGCCGGTCCCGCTCCTTCACCTGTTCGTAGGCCAGCGGACCGGCGACGGCCTCGATTCGACGGACTCCTGCCGCCGAGCCGCTCTCCGAGACGATCTTGAACAGGCCGATCTCACCTGTCGTGTCCACATGACACCCACCGCACAGCTCCAGACTGAAGCCCGGTACCTCTACCACTCTGACCGTGTCGCCGTACTTCTCCCCGAACAGGGCCATCGCGCCTTTGCCCACCGCCTCGCGGTAGCCGAGAAACTGCTTCGTGACCTGCTTGTCCGCCCAGATCTGCTCGTTCACCAGCCGCTCGACCTCGTCCAGCTCCGCCTCGCTGAGCGGGCCCGTGTGCGTGAAGTCGAACCGCAGGCGATCCGGCGCGACCAACGAGCCCGCCTGCGTCACGTGATCGCCCAGCACCCTACGCAAAGCGGCATGCAGCAGGTGCGTCGCGGTGTGGTGCCGCTGCGTGTTCCGTCGCGCTTCATCGACGACGGCCCGGACCCCACCCGGCTTGAACTGGCCTTCGATCGGACCGGCCACGACCACGCGATCGTCGAACCGTATGACGTCCCGGACTTCCATCCGCCACCCGTCGCCCTCGACAAAACCGCGATCGCTGACCTGGCCGCCGGATTCGGAGTAGAACGGGTTCCAGCGCAAGGCCAGGGCGATCCTGCCATTCTCCTGCACCGACGTCAGAATGTCTGTGTCGACCGTCAGCTGCTCGTAGCCGACGAACTCTTGCGCGTCGTCCGAGTATCGGGTCCAGCCTTCCGTCGGGATGTCGACCTGCCTGCCCTCGAGATCGCCGCGCCGACGTTGCGCTTCACGCTGTTTACGCGAGCGGCGACGCTGTTCCTCCAGCGCCGTCTCGAACCCCTCGACATCGACATGATAGCCACGCTCGCGCGCCATCAGCTCCGTCAGGTCGAGGGGGAACCCGAACGTGTCATACAGCCGGAATGCCTCCTCGCCCGATACGGTACCCTCTCCACCCACCGGCGCGACCTCGTCGAAGCGCTGCATGCCCTCGTCGATCGTTGCCATGAAGCGCTCCTCCTCGCCTCGCGCCGTGCGGAGGATATGAGCGCGGCGATCCTGCAGCTCGTGGTAGACGCCACCCATCAGGGAGACGGCCTCATCGCAGATCTCGTGCAGCGTCGGCTCGCGGCGGCCCAACAGCCACGCGTGCCGGCTGGCGCGCCGCAAGATGCGGCGCAGCACGTAGCCACGGCCCTCATTGGTCGGGAACACGCCGTCGGCCACGAGGAAGGCGACTGCCCGGGCGTGGTCCGCCAGCACGCGGAACGAGACGCCGGACGCATCAGCGGGCTCGTACTTTCGCTCGATGATCTCCTCCGCCCGGTGGATTAGCGGCATGAAGAGATCGGTGTGAAAGTTCGAGTCGGCGCCCTGCAGAGCCGCGGCGATCCGCTCGAGTCCCGCCCCGGTATCGATGGAGGGCCTGGGCAGCGGATTGAGGTTGCCCTCCTCATCGCGATCGAACTGCATGAAGACCAGATTCCACAGCTCCAGAATTTGACCCGCCTCCGTCAGCGCCTCGAACTCCTTCGCTGTCAGCTGCGGCGGCGAACCTTTGGGCCGCTGGTCGTAGTGGATCTCCGAACACGGGCCGCACGGCCCCGTGTCGGCCATCTGCCAGAAGTTGTCCTTGTCGCCGAAGCGGAGGATCCGCTCCGGCGGCAGGCCCGCGACCGCCTGCCAGAGATCGAAGGCCTCGTCGTCGCTGTGATGTATCGTCGCCCAGATCCGCTCTGGCTCGAATCCCAGATCGTCGGTGAAGAACTCGAACCCGAAGCGAATCGCGTCGCGCTTGAAGTAGTCACCGAACGAAAAGTTGCCCAGCATCTCGAAGAAGGTATGGTGCCGGGCGGTTTCGCCCACCTGCTCCAGATCGTTGTGCTTGCCGCCCGCCCGAACGCATTTCTGCGACGTCGTCGCCCGCTTGTAGGGGCGCGGCTCCTGTCCCAGGAATGTCCGCTTGAACTGGTTCATTCCGGCGTTCGTGAACAGCAGGGTCGGGTCGTCCGCCGGCACGAGCGAGGACGACGGCACATGAGTATGGCCGTTGCGAACGAAGTAGTCGATGAAGCGTCGTCTGATCTCTGCCGATTTCATCTATCCGACTCACCCGGTTGCCCAGAGCCCACGGTTTCGTGATCGTAAGTCGATTGGAATATTACCGATGGCCGAAGGGTTCTCAAGCTCGGTGCGGCTGGGAGGCCTGACACGCGCCCCCCGACAGCTCCGGGTCGCGCTGGCCGCACCGTATGTGAAACCTTTCGCCCACAGGCCGACTATAAGGCGCACGAACGCATTGCCGCGACGTCGTCGCCCGCTCGTACGGCCGCAGATTGACGCGGCGCTTCCGCTTCTGAGGAGAAGGAAATGATGAGTAAGCCGTTTTTCGCACTGACCCTCGTTCTCGCGCTCATGTTCGGCCTCGGGACACCCGTCGCCGCTCAAGAGGAAGGTCAGCAACTCGACGACCTGCTGCCCGTCGATCCGGCGGTGACGATCGACACGTTGTCCAACGGGCTGCGCTACTACATCCGGGTGAACTCGGAGCCGCGCGAGCGGGCCGAGCTGCGGCTGGTCGTTCGCGCCGGATCGATCCTCGAGGACGACGATCAGCAGGGACTCGCCCACTTCGTCGAACACATGGCCTTCAATGGCACCGAGCACTTCGAGAAGCAGGAGCTGGTCGATTACCTCGAGGGCATCGGCATGCAGTTCGGACCGGAGATCAACGCCTACACCAGCTTCGACGAGACCGTATACATACTGACGGTCCCGACGGACAGCGCCGAGTTGCTCGCCACCGCCTTCCAGATACTCGAGGACTGGGCGCACGCCGTATCGTTCGAGGACGAGGAGATCGACAAGGAGCGCGGTGTGGTGATCGAGGAATGGCGGCTGGGCCAGGGCGCCGCCGCAAGGCTCCAGAAGAAGCAATTCCCCATCCTCTTCAAGGACTCGCGCTACGCCGAACGGCTGCCCATCGGTAAACCGGAGACCCTCGAGAACTTCGACTACGCGACGCTCAAGCGTTTCTATCGCGATTGGTACCGGCCTGACTTGATGGCTGTCATCGCCGTCGGCGATTTCGACCCCGACACGATCCAGCAGCTCATACATCGGCACTTCGCCGATCTCGAAGGACCGGCCAGCCCACGCGAGCGCGTTCGCTACCCCGTGCCCGATCACGACGAAACGCTGTTCGCCATCGCCACCGACCCCGAGATGACGTTCAATTCAGTCAACGTCTACTGGAAGCAGGACCTCCGCGAACAGAACAGCTTCCGCGACTACCGTCAGTCGGTCGTCGAGGCTCTCTACAACCAGATGCTCAACCAGCGACTCTTCGAACTGACGCAGCAGGCCGACCCGCCCTTCCTCGGCGCTTTCTCGGGTCAGGGGCGCTTCATCGGCGCCAAGGAAGTCTACATTCTGGGCGCCGGCGCCCCCGACAACGGAATCGAGCGGGCGCTGATGGCGACCATGACGGAAGCCGAGCGCGTGGCCCGCTTCGGGTTCACCGAGACCGAGCTACAGCGCGAGAAGCGCGAGCTACTCCGTGCCATGGAGCAAGCCTACGCCGAGCGCGAAAAAACCGAATCGTCGGCGTACGCCGCCGAGTACGTGCGCAGCTTCCTCTGGGACGAGCCCACACCAGGCATCGCCAGCGAGTTCGAGTTGACTAAGCGATTCGTGCCCGGAATCACACTCGAGGAAGTGAATCGGCTGGCACGGGATTGGATCGTCGACGAAAACCGCGTGATCCTCGTCAGCGCGCCGGAGAATGAAACCGACACCGTCCCTACGGAGGATGATCTGTCGGCCGTGTTCGCCGCCGTCGCGGCGACCGAGATGACCGCGTACGAGGACATGGCCAGCGATGCTCCCCTCGTCGCACATGCGCCCGAGCCGGCGCCGATCGTCGAACGCGAGACCATCGACGAGATCGGCGTCCAGCGCTGGGAGCTGGCCAATGGCGTACGCGTCATACTGAAGCCGACCGACTTCAAGGACGACGAAATAGTCTTCCGGGCATGGAGCCCCGGCGGCTCGTCACTCGCCAGCGACGAAAACTACATGGCCGCCGTGACGGCGACCTCAGCCGTAACCCAGGGTGGCGCCGGCGAATTTTCGCTCGTCGACCTGCAGAAGGCGTTGGCCGGCAAGGTGGTCCGGGTCTCGCCCTACGTCTCGTCGCTCACCGAAGGGCTGTCCGGGAGCGCATCCCCCAGCGACGTAGAGACGATGTTCCAGTTGATCTACCTGTATTTCACGGCGCCGCGGCGTGACGAGCAAGCTTTTCAGTCGCTCACCACGCGTATTCAGGCCTTCGTGGCCAACCGCAGCGCCGATCCCATCGCGGCCTATCGCGACACGATCCAGGTCACCATGGCGCAGCACCATTTCCGGGCCCGGCCGGCCAGCGCCGAACTGTACGAGGAGATGGATCTGGACAAGTCGTTCGCCTTCTACCGCGACCGCTTCGCCGATGCCAGCGACTTCACCTTCGTTTTCGTCGGCACGTTCGATCCCGACAGCCTCGAGCCACTGATTCAGAGTTACCTGGGTGGCTTGCCGTCCAGCGGCCGGGTCGAGAACTGGCGTGACGAAGGCATCGAGCCGCCGACCGGCGTGATCCAGAAAGACGTCTATCGAGGGATCGAGCCGAAGAGCCAGACCCAAATCATGTTTACCGGGCCCTTCGAGTGGACGCGCGAGAACCGTTACGCTATGGCCTCACTGGCTTCGGTGCTCCGCATCCGCTTGCGCGAGGTTCTGCGCGAGGACATGGGCGGGACATACGGTGTCGGCGTCAGCGGGATGCCGAGCCGCGATCCCCAACCCGAGTACCAGTTCACCATCACGTTCGGTACGGCACCCGAGCGGCTGGACGAGTTGACCGAGGCGGTCTTTGTCCAGATCGACAGTCTACAGCGCTTCGGACCCACCCAGGAAGACATCGACAAGGTGAAGGAGACCCAGCGTCGGCAGCGCGAAGTCAATTTGCGCGAGAACGACTATTGGCTGGGCCAACTGGTCGCGGCCGACCGATACGGGCTGGATCCGCGCGACATCCTGACGTATGAACAGATGGTCGAAGCGCTCGACATCGAAACCGTCCAACAGGCGGCGCGCGAGTACCTGCGCACCGACAACTACGTACAGGTCTCGCTCTATCCCGAGAGCGGCGGCGAGCCGTCCCAGCAGGAATGAAGCGGACTCAGCGTGCGGCTCCCGAGCGGCTGGGGAGCGGGAGCGGGCGACGGGGGCGGGCGACCGGGGCGGGGGCGCGGGGTGGCGGCGCGACCTCTCGCCCACACCGGGCCGCGCGGAGCGTGTTGAGCCCGGTCGCATGACACAGCCCGGACCGATGCGAGCGGGGGCCGGAGGCGGCCGGTGAGCGACCGAGCGTACGATGTCGTCGTCGTTGGGGGCGGGATCAACGGTGTCGGTGTAGCGCAGGCGGCGGCCGCCGCCGGTCACTCGGTGCTCCTACTCGAGAAGCGCGGGCTGGCCTGTGGAACCTCGAGCCGGTCCAGCAAGCTGATCCACGGCGGGCTGCGATACCTGGAGAGCTGGGAGTTCGGGTTGGTGTACGAGGGGCTGCGCGAGCGCTCGCTGCTGTTGCGCCTGGCGCCGGAACTCGTGACCCTGCGCCCTTTTCACATTCCGGTCTATCGCAACACGCGGCGACGTCCCTGGCTGATCCGCACCGGCCTGAGCCTCTACGCTCTTCTGGGCCGGCTGGCCAGCGAGGTCAGGTTTCAGGCGGTGCCACGCCAGCGCTGGACGGAACTGGACGGCTTGCTGACCGACGGTCTGCAGGCCGTCTACCGTTATTGGGACGCCCAGACCGACGACGAGTTGCTCACCGCCGCCGTCTGGCAGTCGGCCGCCGGCTTGGGCGCGGAGTTGGCCATCCCCGCCGAGTTCGTGCGTGCGACCCTAGCTGACGACGGAACCGTCGTCTCCTACCGCATAGGGGAAGCCGAATTCTCCTGCCGCTGCCGGGTCCTGGTCAACGCCGCCGGACCGTGGGTCAACCAGGTACTGAAGCGGATCGAGCCGCGGCCGCGGGAACGACCGATCGATCTGGTCCAGGGGACACACATCGAGGTGAGCGGCCGGTTGGAGCACGGCATCTACTACGTCGAGGTCCCACGGGACGGACGCGCGGTCTTCGTCATGCCGTGGAAGGACCACACGCTGGTGGGCACGACCGAGACGAAGTTCCGCGGTGATCCCAACGAGGTCGAACCCTTACGGGCCGAGAAGAGCTACTTGCTGCGCGTGGCGCAACGCTACTTCCCGCGCTACGCCGACGCCGAGATCCTCCGGGCCTTCGCCGGCCTTCGCGTCCTGCCGGCCGGATCGGGCCACGCCTTTCACCGCTCGCGCGAGACTATCCTGCTGGCGGACAACGAAGGTCGGGATGAAAGGCTGCATCTACTGAGCATCTACGGGGGCAAGCTCACGGCCTGGCGCGCCACGGCCGCCAAGGTCATGGCTCGCATCGAATCGGCGCTGCCGGATCGTAGGCCCGTCGCTGACACACGCTCGCTACCGCTCTCCCCGCCCTAGGAGGCGCGCGAGTAGACGACGACTTGCCAGGCCGCTGTCAGGTGCCGGTGGGATCGCTCGAACCCGGCGGCACGCACCATCTCATCGATGGCGCGCTCCGAGTGAACGAACACACGGAAAGGGTTCCGAGTTAGCCACAATAGTAGGTTGAGCGCGCGATGGCCGAGCCGCGTCCACCAGACATCACGCGGGTAGACCAGACCGTAGACCCGCAGCGCCTTGTCCAACGAGCGTTTGACCAGCGACCGCATATCAGGATAGCAGCAGATGACCCGGTCCAGCGTCACCACGTCTGCGGGCCCCAGTTCGTCGGCGAGCTGAACGAAGTCGCCATAGCGGTACCGGACCCGATCCGCGTGACCCTGCCGCTGCGCCTCCCGGGCCGACGCCTGGAGATAGGCGGAAGCCGCATCGGCGACGGTCGCCTCGGCGAGGCCAGCCCGCAGTAGCTCGTGGTGGATCGCTCCGACTCCACCGCCGATATCCAGCAGCGTCGCTCCCTCGATACCCTCCGCCGCGATCGCCTCGATCAGCTGGCGGCTCGTCCGCCGCGGCCCTTTGCGGCGATAGGTCCGTAGCTCTCTCCAGACATACCAACCGGAGAAGACGCTCTCGGCACCCTGGCATTGGCAGCAGGTCATCTCAGCCTCACTGGCCTTTCCGCCAAGTCACATCACAACCTCTCGCCCCCCCGCTCCCGCTCTGCGATCGGAGAACAGGTCCTCTATCACGTCGCGAACCACTCGCGGATCGAATCCGCGTCGCAGCAATTGGTCGCGAACCCGGCGTTTCGCCACCGCCCGGTCGTCCGGTTCGGCCGTCGGGATCCGCTTCTTCTTCGCGACGACCCGTCGGGCCAGAGCACGCTCGTCGGTGTCCTCCTCGTCCAACAGCTGCTCGATGACTGGAAGCGCTACGTCCCTCGGGATGCCTTTGATGTACAGCTCCTGAACCATGCGACGGACACCCATGGGCCGGTGAGCGATGCGATCGCGCACATAGGCTCCGACGAATGCCTCGTCGTCGACCAGCCCCACGGCGTTCAGCCTTTGTAGCGCCGCGTCGATCGTCGCCTCGCCGAATCCGCGGCTCGCCAGTTTACGGCGCACCTCGAACCCCGTCCGCTGCCGGTACGACAAAAAGTTCAGCGCCGCGTCGAGAGCGCGGCGACCGGCCTCCTCCGTGACCCCGGAAACGGTTCCCTCGTCTTCGATCGGCTCTCTATCCACCTGTCTGGGGGCAGTGCACCGTTCCGCCCAACGCCTAAGAATCCTCTTCGTCCTCCGACGCGGAATCCGACTTGTCAACTCCGATCCCCAGCGCTGCGCGGACCTTCTCCTCGACCTCGCCTGTCAGATCCGGGTTCTCCCCGAGGAAACTCTTGGCATTCTCGCGACCCTGACCAATACGTTGCTCTCCGTACGAGAACCAAGCGCCCGCCTTCTTGACGATGCCGTGTTCCACGGCGAGGTCGACGAGCTCGCCGGCGCGGGAGATGCCCTGACTGAACATGATGTCGAACTCCGCCTGACGGAACGGCGGCGCGCACTTGTTCTTGACGACCTTGACCCGCGTACGGTTGCCGACCTGGTCATTGCCGTCCTTGATCGAGGCGATCCGGCGGATGTCCAGCCGCAATGAGGCGTAGAACTTCAGCGCCCGCCCGCCCGGCTGCGTCTCGGGATTGCCGAACATCACTCCGATCTTCTCACGGATCTGATTCGTGAAGACCACCGCGGTCTTCGAGCGGTTGATCGCTCCGGTGACCTTGCGCAGGGCCTGCGACATCAAGCGGGCCTGCAGCCCCACGTGCGACGCGCCCATCTCACCCTCGATCTCCGCCCGCGGCACCAGCGCGGCAACCGAGTCGATCACGACGACGTCGACGGCCCCGCTCCGCACCAGCACCTCGGCGATCTCCAGCGCCTGCTCGCCGGTATCGGGCTGCGAGACGAGAAGATTCTCGATGTCCACACCCAGCTTCTCGGCGTAGTGGATGTCCAGTGCGTGTTCGGCATCGATGAAGGCGGCGACGCCGCCGCTCTTCTGGGCGTTCGCGATGATGTGCAGCGTCAGCGTCGTCTTGCCCGAGGATTCGGGCCCGTAGATCTCAGTGACGCGTCCGCGGGGAATCCCGCCGATCCCCGTGACCGAATCCAGCCCGATCGAGCCCGTTGGAATCGCGTCCACCTTGACCCGGGCGCCCTCGGCGCCCATCCGCATGATCGCGCCCTTGCCGTGCTGCCGTTCAACCAACGAGATCGCAACGTTCAGCGCCTTCTTCTTCTCCTCACTCAACTGCGCAGCCATTTCCCCTCCTGTGAACAGCATCACGCCCTCCCCTGTAACCCCGCGCACGGCTTGGACCGGGAGCACCGCGTCGATTCTACCGCGCGACGCTCAAACGATTATCAACCCGACGCCCCGTCGGCTAATGCCCGGAATGCCTCGCAGGCCCGTTCGATGCCCGCATCGTCGACGTCGAGATGCGTGACGGCCCGCAGACGACGCGCACCCGTCGCCATGAGCCACACACCTCGTGATTCGAGATAATCGACGATCCGTTCCGGCGACAGATCATCTCGCTCGATGTCGACCATGATGATGTTCGTGTCCGGCGCCACGACGCTGAAGCCGTCCAGGCCGTCCACGTACTCGGCGAAGCGGCGGGCCCGCCGGTGGTCGTCGGCTAGCTTCTCCAGATTGTGCTCCAATGCGTACAGCGCCGCCGCCGCCAGTATGCCGACCTGCCGCATGCCACCGCCCAGTCGCTTCCTCAATGTCCAGGCCTGGGCCATCGCCTCGGCCGTGCCCGCCAGCGCCGAGCCGATCGGCGCGCCCAGACCCTTCGAAAAGCTGACCATCACCGTGTCGGCCTGGGCCGCGAACTCGGACAGCTCCACACCGGTGGCCACCGACGCGTTCCAGAGCCGCGCGCCGTCCAGATGCAAAGGCAGCTCGTATTCGTTCGCCAGCTCCCGCAGCCCCCGCAGCACCTCCAGCGGCATGACCTTACCACCGGCCATGTTGTGAGTATTCTCGGCGCAGAGCAGCGACGTGCGAGCCAGGTGCCGGCTGTCCGGCCGTATGTAACCGCGCGCCAGCTCCGCCGTCAGCAAGCCATCCGCCGTTGGAACCTGCCTCAACTGGACGCCCGACCAGGCCGCCGCGCCGGCGAACTCGTAGTGAAACACATGCGCGTTCGCCTCGCAGACCGCCTCGCTGGCCGGCTGGGCGTGCAGCAGGATGCCCACCTGATTGGCCTGCGTGCCGCTGGGAAAGAACAGCGCCGCCTCCTTGCCCAACAACTCGGCCAGGCGCGTCTGCAATCGCACGGCCGTTGGGTCGTCCCCCAGCACATCGTCGCCCACCTCCGCCTCCGCGATGGTGCGGCGCATCCCTGGTGATGGGCAGGTGACGGTATCGCTACGAAGATCTACGACGTCGTTCGTGGCCATGGCATCGGTTTCGCTGAACGAAGCGGTCGGGTCAACGTCTTCAAGCTATTTCGGGTCTTATTCGGGGTCAAGGGGCCGGCCTCAACCGGCATAGAATTCTTCGATCGCCGCCGCCACCCGCTCCATCTCGTCCGTGCCGAGTTCCGGATAGAGCGGTAGGCTCACTACCTCGGCCGCCGCACGCTCCGCTTCGGGAAAGTCGCCCGGACCGTAGCCGAGTGATGCGAAACACGGCTGCAGATGCAGTGGCAGCGGGTAGTAAACGCCGTTTCCGATACCGCGCTCGCGAAGATGTTCCCGCAGTTCATCGCGCCCCTCGGCGCGGATCGTGTACAGACTGTACACGTGGAAACGGTCCTGCGCCGCGGCCGGCGTCGTGACTCCCCGGACCTCTGCCAGGCGCTGATCGTACCAGCCAGCCCGCGCCCGCCGCAACTCGGTCCAGCCGGGCAGATGGCGAAGCTTCACCTGCAACACCGCGGCCTGAATGGCGTCGAGGCGCGAGTTGGTGCCGACTTCACGGTGGACGTACCGCCCGCTGCCGTAGTCTTCGCCGTGGACGCGGAGCCTGCGCAACCGTTCCGCGATCCGGGCGTCGTTCGTTGTGATCATGCCTCCGTCGCCCCAACCGCTCAGGTTCTTCGTCGGATAGAACGAGAAGCAGCCCATCGTGCCAACCGCGCCGCCGGCTGCCCAGCGACCATCCACCAGACCCTTCGCGCCGATGGACTGCGCCACGTCCTCGATGACGGCCAGGTCTCCCGCACGGGCCAGTCCCAGCAGCGGCGGCATCTCGGCCATCTGTCCGAAAAGGTGAACGGGGATGATGGCGCGTGTACGGTTGGTGAGCGCCGCGGCGACGCGTTCCGGATCGAGGTTGAACGTCGCTGGATCGATATCCGCGAACACCGGCCGCGCCCCGCTGTTGACGATGGCACCCGCCGTCGCGAAGAAGGTGAACGGGGACGTGACCACCTCATCGCCCGGCTCCAGTTCCAGCAGACGTAGCGACAGGTGGAGCGCGTCGGTGCCGCTCGCTACACCGATCGCGTGCTCGACGGCCAGGTATTCGCTGACGGCGGACTCGAAATCGGCCACGGTCGAGCCCAGAACGAAACTCTGCGCTCGCGCCACTCCCGTCACCGCCGTCAGCAGATCTTCCAGGATCGGCATATTCTGCCGCTCGAGGTCGAAAAGTGGTATCGTACGCGGCGTTTCCCGGTCGCTACTCATCCTCGCCCCTCGCCGTCGGCGCGGTCGCGACATCAGCCGCCTTCTCGACCCTGACCTCGCCCGCCGCCAACGACCAATCCCGAATGGCGTTCACATAGTCTCCCATCTCTTCGTCGCGACGAACGTCTCCGCCATCGGCCGGTGGTGTCCACGGTCGTCGCCTCAACCAGGGCCACGCCACATACGCGACGCCCGCCAGGCCCAGCGCCAGCGCCAGGAGCCCGTTCACGGCACGCGACTCCAGCCCGCTGGCACCGCTGCCAGCAGCAGGGCTGCGCCAAACCACACGAGGATCGGAAACGGTCGCGCCGCCAGCCGGCAAACCACACCCTCTCCCTGTCGCAGCCCGGAGATGCTCACGATCGTATCGTACAGCACACCGCGCCGCACGGCGGAGCGCCGGCCCGACCATCCGCTGGCCAAATCATCGACCAGCTCGGCAGTGACCAGCTCGGGTCGCGCTTGACCCCGCTCCAACTTGAACGTCGCGACTCGCTTCTCGATCTCGTTCACCTGGTAGCGCGACAGGCCGAGATAAGTAGCACGAATCTCACGCCCGGGCCAACCACTCAGAGCGGCCACATCGCCCGGATAGAGCACGCGAGACTCACTACTGGCGAGCGCTTCCGCCGCCAAACCGACCGCCAGCAAAGCCAGACCGAGATGGGCCAGCGACGCCGCGCGTCGCCGGGCGGTCCGCGACCGGCGCGCCCGGCTCACCATGGTAGAACCGCGATCGGCCCGGTCCCCAAAGCCGCGTCGCACCCAGGACAAGCGCATCGCCTCGGCCGCCGTGCCCACGGCCATCGCCACCGCCAATCCGGTGGCAAACGCGAAGACGATCCTTCCCCGGCCAACGAGGAGAAGGAGAACGACGACGGTAACAGCGGCGGGGACCGCGGACAACAATCCAACCCTCCGCCAGTCGGCTGCCGGACGCGAGACGGACCACGCCGCCACCCAAGCGAGCCCAAGCAAGGCCAGCGCCCAGGTGACTTCGGTCCAGAACGGTGCGTCGCTCAAGCCCGCCACCACCGCGATCCCGGCCAGAGCCAGCGACAGCAAAGCGCCGCGGAAGGCCCACGCTCCGTAACCGGGAACATCGCGAAGCGCATCCACGCCGATATCTCGGGATCCCGTTCCGGCCATGGCTCCCGTGATCATCCCGATGGCCAGGCCGCCGGCCCACAGCCGCGGTGGCATGGCTCCCCCGGCTCCGAGAAGGACGGCCGCCCATGCTCCGAGCACTGCCGGCAGGAACGCAAATTCGAGCATCCGACGCCACCGCATCGCCCAAGTGGGAACGGCCGGGCCGGCAGGCGCGTGCAGCGACGAATAGGCCAGCAGCCAGGCCGGGACGTAGCCGAGCCCGTAGGAAACGCCCCGCGCCCCCAGCAGAGTCCCGCTCTGGCCGTAGGCTCGCCACAGCGCCGCGAAGACCGCGACCGTCAACAGCATCGCACCGGCGACCACCGCCGCACGTTCCCCGCGCCGCTCGTTTCGACGACCCGCCAATGGCTCGGCCACCACCCCCGCGAAGACGAAGACGCCGCAAGCGACCGCCAGGTAGGTCGCCATCGCCTCAATCTGCCAGGCCACGTCCTTCAGGCCCGTGGACAGCCCCTTTCCCACCGCTGCGGGACTCGGCGGCTGCCCATACGGCCGGATACGTACCAGGATCACCAATAGGCCGATCAGCGTCAGCGCCGCGAGACAGCCGGTCCGCGCGGCAGCATGTCTCGAGAACGCGACTCGGTGGCTGACCGTCCCGGCCGCGGCGCTCAGCAGGGTGAGCAACAGCAACCCTCCCCGCGGGCCGCTCCAGAGACCGACGACACGCCAGGCGATGGGCTCCTGGAAACCAGACATCGCCGCCACGTACGAGTATTTCAGCTGAACGGTGACCAGGGCGTAGGCGAGACCGGCGACGGCGACGACGACGAGCCCA
Source organism: Gemmatimonadales bacterium (assembly GCA_050118275.1). Classification (GTDB taxonomy): domain Bacteria; phylum Gemmatimonadota; class Gemmatimonadetes; order Palauibacterales; family KS3-K002; genus JASFMO01. The sequence continues at coordinate 921 of JASFLD010000028.1, read as the reverse complement.
AACGTCGCCTCGATCGCGCGTCCTCCGAGGACCTGCAACGCATCGCGATCGCCGAATGCGCCGGCCAAGGAGGCCACCGCGGCGGCCATTGCCAACGGGAGCGCCCCCCAAAGGCAAAGCTCGCCTAACTCAGCCACGCCGTCCACTCACACCGTCGGATCTCAGCCTCTTCGCTCCCGCGCTCGTGCGACCGCCCAATCGACGGCCTCCTCCGGCGTGCCCGCCTCCGGAACAGGCAGCGGCGGAAGCTGTGCCTTGAGCGTGATGAGCGGCACGCCGGTCTTGAGGCAGAAAGCCGCTTCGGACAACGTACCCCATGCCCCGGCGATGGCGATGACCGCATCCGAGGCGCCGACGACGAGTGCGTTACGGGCCTCACCCAGACCTGTAGGGATAGCGATACGGATTCCCGGGTTGGCGGCCCGGTGATCGCTCCCCGGCAGGATACCGACCGTCGTCCCGCCCGCAGTGCGGGCCCCTTCCGCGGCCGACGCCATGACCCCGCCCAAGCCGCCGCAGACCAGCACCGCCTCGGACAGGGCGATCAGCTCCCCGACCCTGCGGGCGGTCTCCGCGGCCTCGTCGTCGCAGGAGCCGCTTCCGATCACGCCGATGCGCAGCGGTTGGTTCATGGGATCGCTCAGTCGTCCAGGGCGCTGTCCGCTGCCCATGCGGCCGCGGTCCGGACGGCCCGATGCCAACCATGCAGGAACCGCTCGCGGTCCGCCGTTGCCAGTTCCGGCTCGAAACGCCGCTCCAGTTTCTGTAACTCGCGCAACTCCTCCGGCGTCGACCACACGCCGCAGATCAGACCGGCCAGGCACGCCGCGCCCAGTGCCGTCGTCTCCACCATCGCCGGGCGACCCACCGAGAGGCCGGTGATATCGGCCTGATATTGCATCAGCCAGTCGTTCGCCGCCG
>JASFLD010000027.1:0-16086 GCA_050118275.1 Gemmatimonadales bacterium | reverse complement strand
AGGCGCGCGCGGCGTGCGCGGCTGGCCTTGCGGGTCAAGCGCGATTCGCCGGCTGCGATCGATCCGCGTGGGCGAGAACCGGCGACGGACGAAAGACGTGCGAGCGATTTGGTGAAGACGTACCTGGAGAAGCTCTCGGAGCGACAACGCGAGGTGTTCGATCTGGTGGACTTGCAGGGATTCAGCACGGTGGAAGTGAGCGAGATGCTGGAGATGGAGCCGGTCACGGTTCGCTCGCATCTGTTCAGGGCCAGGAAGGCGATCCGCGAGAAGATTCTGGAGAGCTGTCCTGAACTGGTGGAAGACTATGGCAACTGACTGCGACAAAGCGCTCGAGCGTCTTTTGGAGGCGGACCCGGCGGAATTGGCGGGCCGGGGAGACTCGGAGCTGGCGTCGCACGTGCGGGAGTGTGACCGCTGTGCGGCCGTCGGCGCTCGTTTGCTGGCCGGCCAGGAGCCGCTGGCAGCGGAGCTGACGGAGTGGCGGCCGCGTACCGACGTGGGATCGGCGCTGAGGGCGGTGCACGCCCGACGCGGCAGAACGTTGCATTGGGAGCGGGTCTGGCGTTGGGCCCCGGTGGCGGCGGCGGCGGCGCTGGCCGCGGCGATGGTGTTGCAGGCGTTGCCGTCCCGGATGGTGGAAGGCGGGCGTGTGCCAGCTGTAGCGGAGGTCGAGCCGCTGCTGGAAGCGCCGTCGGGCGAGAACGTTCTGGTGTTCGAGACGAGGGACGGGTCTACGAAGGTGATCTGGTTCTACTAGAGGGTGACGTAGGACCGCTCGCTGCTGATTTGATTTCACTCGATGGAGGCTGAGGCGATGCAATCGAAAGTCTTTACGCTCGCGTTGGTGGTGGTGTTGCTGCTGGGCGGTTGGCTGGTGGCCAACATGTTCTTGGCCAGCGATGAGTACGGAAACCTGGAGGTCGAGACCTACCAGTTGGAGTACCTCGAACCCGCGGCGGCCAACCAGATCATCGACCCGTATGTCTTCGCCGACCGCGGGGGGATGATCAGCTTGGGCGAGGGGACGCAGACGATCACGGTGCGCGAGACGCCGGAGATGCTGTCGCGGATCGAGGAGGTATTGAAGCGGTTCGATCAGCCCGAGCCGAGCGTGAAACTCCACTTCCGGCTGGTGGAGGCGAACGGAAGCGTGACGCCCGAGGACCCGCGGCTGGAGGAGATCGCGGCCGCGCTACCCGAAGATGTCTTTCGGTTCAAGAATTACAGGCTGATCGGCGAGACGGTGATGACGGGCATCGAGTACAGCGGTGTGGCGCAGGGGGTGGTAGCGGACGGCGAGCGGTACATGATCGAGGGCAACATCGGCGAGATACGCGCCACGGGCGACAGCGGGACGGTGAAGCTGCAGGTGACCCTACACGCCGACCGATACGGTGCTGTGTTCTCGACGGGGGTGAACGCGCGGATCGGCCAGCTGTTGGTCCTGGGATCGGCGCAGCCCAACCCGGAGCGTGGCGCATTGATCCTGGCGATGCGGGCCGAGTTGGAGCGGCCCTAGAGCAGTGCGCGGGCGGTCTGGGCCACCGCGAAACAGACGATGAAGGCGATGGCCAGCGGCATGAGCGCGCCCAGCGCCGTCCACTTCTTGCTGCCTGTCTCCTTGTACATGGTCCAGATGGTGGTGGAGCAAGGGTTGTGGAGTAGCGAGAAGAGCATGAGGCAGACGGCAGTCAGCAGGGTCCACCCCTGCTGGCCGACGAGCAGCGACTGCAAGTCGCCGAGACTGTCCATCTCGATCATCATGGCAGCGCCGGTGTAGGCCATGATGATAGTGGGGACGACGATCTCGTTGGCCGGGATCGCGATGATGTAGGCGAGCAGGATCACGCCGTCGAGGCCGATGGCGGTCCCGAGGGGATCGAGCCAGCCGGATATCCAACCCGTCAACGAATTTCCGCCGACATCGATGTTGCTGAGCAGCCAGATGACGCCGCCGGCGGGCGCGGCCATGAGGATGGCGCGCCAGAGGACAAAGAGGGTGCGGTCGATGATCGAGGTGTAGAGGATCTGGCCGATGTTCGGCCGCCGATAGGGTGGCAATTCGAGCGTGAAGCTGGACGCCTCGCCCTTCAGAACCGTGCGTGACAGGATCCACGACACGACGAGCGTGAAGAAAATGCCGATCAACACGACGCCGACGACGGCACCAGCCGCGGCGAGGGATGCGGCGGCGGGCGGGAAAGACGCGGCCACGAAGACGATGCTCAACATGATGAGCGTGGGGAAGCGGCCGTTGCACGGCACGAAGTTGTTCGTCAGGGTGGCGATCAGCCGCTCGCGGGGCGAATCGATGACGCGGCAGGCGATGACGCCGGCGGCATTGCAGCCGAATCCCATGCTCATGGTCAGTGCCTGCTTGCCGTGGGCGCCGACGCGCTTGAACAGCCAGTCCATGTTGAAGGCGACGCGCGGCAGGTAACCCAGATTCTCCAGGATGGTGAAGACGGGGAAGAAGATGGCCATGGGCGGCAGCATGACGGAGATGACCCAGGCCAGGCCGCGGTAGACTCCGTGCCAGAAGAAGCCGGTCAGCCACCAGGGCGCGCCGATCGAGGTGAAAAGATCGGCGGCCAAGTTCTCCAGCCCGAACAACAGAAAGGCCAGACCCCGGGACGGGTAGTTGGCGCCGACGATGGTCACCCAGAAAACCAGGGCGAGGCCGAGAAGCATGATGGGGAAGCCCCAGAGCTTGGAGGTCAGGATGCGGTCCAGCTTCTCGTCCCAAGTAGGCCCGGCGGGCCGGCCGTGGCGGACGGCCCGTCCCGCGATATCAGCGGCGTCGTCGTAGATCGCCTCGACGATCTGGTCACGGAAGGATACGTCCAGCCCGCGGCGCAGTCGCTCGGCGCTCTCGAGGATTCGGTCTCCGGCCGTCACGGTACTCGTGGACATCGGGATCAGTGGTGAGCGGCGGCGACCGGCTGCCGCTGCTGTTCGGCCTCCAGCTCGGCGATCTCGCCGGTCCGGATGGCATCTTCGACCCGCTTGTCACCTTCGAGCAGGCGCATGGCCACCCAGCGCGAATTGGGCAGGCCCGGATAGGCGGCCTCGATCTCCGCCACCAGCTGTTCCACCGAGCGGGCCGCGGCGCCCCTGGCGCCGATGCGATGCGGTCGAGTGGCAATGCTTCCGGAAGCGACGCCGGCGACGGCGCGGAGCAGCTCGGTCATGCCGTGGCTCGTTCGGGCGACGGTGGGCACCACCGGTACGCCGAGGTCTTTCGCGAGTGCCCTGTGATCGATCCGGATGCCCTTGCGACGGGCCTCGTCCATCAGGTTGAGGCAGAGCACCGCCCTGTCGGTGATCTCGAGGATCTGCAGCACCAGGTTCAGGTTGCGCTCGAGCAGTGTCGCGTCGGCGACGATCACGGTGCAGTCGGGCCGGCCGAAGAGGATGAAGTCGCGGGCGATCTCCTCATCGGTGGAGGCGCTCAACAGGGAATAGGTGCCGGGCAGATCGACCAGCTTGTACTTGTTTCCCTCGAACTCGAAGCCGCCCTCGGCCCGGGCAACGGTCTTGCCGGGCCAATTGCCGACGTGCTGCTTGAGCCCGGTCAGCGAGTTGAAGACGGTGCTCTTGCCGGTGTTCGGGTTGCCTGCCAAAGCGACGACGTAGTCCCAGTCGGCCGTGTCGATGCCCAGCTGGCGCAATCCGGTGCGGGCCGCTTCGGCCTGGATGACCGGGAGCGGACGTCCGCGTAACGACTTGGGCCGCTTGGTGGTCATCGCGAGTTCTCCACCGAGGCGGGTTGTACCGGCTCGATCTCCACCTCGTCAGCCTGCTCGCGCCTGAGGGCGATGAGCGCCCCGCGGACGCGGTAGGCCATCGGCTCGGCCATGGGACCGGGGAACGAGCACTCGACCACCGTGCCCGGCGTCAGCCCGAGGTCGAGGAGGCGGCGCCGGTTGAATCCCTCGGAGCGCAGCGCGAGGATGCGGCCGGATTGTCCGGGCTCGAGCGACGAGAGCTTGGCCGGAGGCCGCACCGAATGGGGCAGCGCGGTGACGAAGACGTTGCTGGCCAGAAAGGGCGCCAGGCTGCGCTCGGTTTCGCCGTCCCAGAGCATCAGGCGATCCTTGCCGACCTGCCGGATCTCGATCTGCATGCCGAGGGCGAAGCCGGCGGCGACGATCTGCGCCATCACCTCCGGCGGCTCGTCCTCCAGGTGGACGATCTTGGCCGGCCGGCCGATAGGCCAATCGGTGAGGGCCGTCGCCTCCAGGGGTTCCAGATCGCCCGTGGCGGTGGGGATCGGATCGCCGTGGGGATCCTGCAACGGGTAGCCGAGTCGCGCTTCCAGCGCGTCTACCTCCTCGGCCGAGAGCGTGTGCTCCTGGCGGTCGGCGGCGACGTGAAGCTCCTCCAGCGGCACGCGAAGCTCGTCCGCCAAGTACCGCTCGAGAATCCGGTGGGCACGGATCACCCGGATGGCCGCCTTGCGGCCGGCGGACGTGAGCCGCAGGCCCGGACCGGTGGACTGTGTCAAGCCGCGCTCCTCCATCTCGCCCATGCTGTCGAGAGCCTGCTTCACGCTGACCTGGAGCTTGCCGGCGAGGGACTCGGCCGTGGCCAGGGTCCCGCGGAGCTCGCGGGCGTGGATGTGCTTGAGGGCGTCCTCGATGAAGGCGCGGCGGGCGCGGGAGCGGGCGCGGCGCCAACGTGCGAGGAGACCGCGTCGCGGCCAGAACAGGGCGGCGGCGAAGAGAGCGGCGGCGAGGATCGCGAAGAGGGGTTGCATTTTTAGTTTTAACTAATCTCCAATTTAGGGACTACTAAAACATACCAACCTAGTCAAACACGCCGGGTCCTGTCAAGCGGAAGAGCGGAAGAGAGCCCTGCGCCACCTCGAGACTGAAGCAGCGCGTGGTTACTCCGTCGCCGCGCCGGTCAGACGGCGCGCCGCCTCGGTGACCACGGCGGCGCAGGTCACCACCGAGTCGATGTCGACCCACTCGACGGCCGCGTGGGCGCCCGCGCCGGCGGGCCCGTAGTTGAGCGTCGGGATACCGGCGGCATCGAAGATGGCGGCGTCTGTCCAGAAGGGGACGCCGCTTTCTTCCGGGTAGCGACCGGTGAGACTGAGGGCGGCGTCGCGAACGGCGCGGGCGACGGGTTCGTCGCGGTCGCAGACCATCGGGGTGCGGTGAAAGTAGCAATCGACCGTCGCCTGCTCGCCGGCGGCGGCCACGGCGGCCTCGAGCTCGGCGCGAACCTCGTCCAGTGACTCGCCGGGGAGGGTGCGACGCTCGACTTGCAGCGTGCAGTCGGGCGCGTAGGTGCTGATGCCGGAGCCGCCCGCGATCGTGGCGCAGTGCAGTGAGGCGGGTCCGAGGTGAAGGTAGGTGCGCTGACGTAGCGTCTCGCGATCGAAGCGCTCGAGTTCGGCGACGATGCGGCCCATCTTGCCGATGGCGCTGACGCCGAGGTCCCAGCGGCTGCCATGAGCGGCGACGCCGTTAGTGGTGATGCGGCTCCAGACGAAGCCCTTGTGGCAAAGGCAGAGCCGGGCGTCAGTGGGCTCGGTGACGATGCAGGCGTCCGCGGCGTGGCGTGCCACGAAGTCGTCGGCGCCGATGCTGGAATGCTCCTCGTCCACCACGAGTGCGGCCATGACCTTGCCGGGTAGATCTTCGTCGCTCAGAGCGGCCAGCGCGGCCATCACGGCCGCGGCTCCGCCTTTCATGTCGTAGCTGCCACGACCATAGACCCGCTGAGCCTCGACGCGCGGCTCGAACGGTGGTATTTCCATCCCGGCGGCGGCGACGGTGTCGATGTGGGCGCAGAGGACCAGGGTTGGACCGTCGTTAGCGCCGACCCGAGCGACGACGTTGGGGCGGCCGGGCGCGACTTCCTCGAGCCAGGCCTCGACGCCGCGATCCGCCAGCCAGTCGCGGGCGAAGGCGGCCAGCGCGGCCTCGCCATCGGATTCGTCGGGGGCGAGGGCGGGGTTGACGGACGGGATGCGGATCAACTCCTCGAGTAGCGGGAGTATCGAGTCGTTCGACAGATATTCGAGCGGCATGGCGCGATCGTCTCTGTTCGAGTCAGCGGTCGGTTCATCGGCCGCGGGAGTGCGCATTGACGGCGTGCTGGAATCGTCGGACTATAGCGGGGGGTGGTTGGTCGGGGAAGGTCAGCATCCTTATCCTTGTCCTGATCCTCGTTCTTGTGATCGTCATCGTCATCGTTCCTCGACTTTGTCATGACGACAGAGTGGGATACGATCAGGATGAACGAGCGGGCTGGCGGGGGTTAGAGGCCGGAAACGTTGAGAAGGTTGGGGAGAACGTGAGCGTTAGGGATAGTGCGAGCGGATTGAGGTTCGCAGGGCTGGTCGCAACGATGGTGTTCGGTTTCCTCGCTTGCCAGGGCGACGCCGAGCGGGTGGGCATCGTGCACGATACGATCGGGGGCGTCCCCTCGGTGATGAGCGGCGAGCGCGGCCTACTGGGCGATACGGTTCCGTGGAAACTGACGCAGTACCTGCTGGTGACCGGCGATCAGCTGTTCGACCGGAAGGCGGCGGTGTACGCGATGGACGTCGGCATCCTGCCGGACGGTGGCGTGGTGGTGCTGGACATGGGCAACCGGCGCGTACTGCGCTTCGGGCCGGATGGCGTCTATCTCGGTTCGTTCGGTGGCCCGGGCGACGGCCCCGGCCAGTTCGTGACGCCGCTGTTCTTGGAGGTCGCCGGCGATCGGATCTACGTGCTGGACTCGGCGCTGAACCGGGTCACCGCGTTCGACACGGCGGGCGTCTTCCTGTCGCGTTTCGACATAGACCTGGCGGGCCTGGCGGGGACGACGCCGTTGTTCGTCGCGGGTGGGCCGGACGAGCTGTACGTGGCGGGCGAGCCCGTTCCGTTCCTGACCGAGGTGCGCGACACCGGCCAGGCGGTGATCTACCGGATGAACAAGTCGGGCGCGATTGTCGACACACTGGCGCTGTTTCTACCGTCGAGTTGGAGGCGGATCGAGGACGCGGGAGGGCGCTCGTCGTTCGCCAAGCCGCGACTGGCCCCGACGCCGCGGCTGTCGGCGCGGCCCGGCGTCGCGGCCCTTGCCCTGGGCGCGCAGTACATGATCGAGATCCGGAATCCGGCCGGTCAGCTGGTGCGCCGTGTGGCGCGTCAGTACGACAACGTGCCGGTCACGCCCGAGATCCGTGACAGCGTGCTGGACGAGTTGAGCAAAGCGCCCGACGCGATGCCGCGCGAGGCTCTGGAACTGGTGCCCTTCGCACCGGTCATCCCGGCGGTGGAGAGCCTGGTCATGGACGACCGGGGCCGCCTCTGGGTGGATGTGTTCGCGCGGGAGGTGACGCGTCGCGATGTCTTCGATGCGGAGGGACAGTTTCTCGGCCCGCTGTATTTGCCGCAGCCGATCAAGCTGGAGGATGTGAGCAACGACCGCGCCTGCGGGTTGGCCGCGGAGCCGTCGGGTCAGTCGGCCGTCTTCTGCTATCGGGTGACGACCGGCCGACGCTGACCGCTCCGGCCGGGTGGACGGGCGCTAGCCGCCCCGGGCGGACGGGCGCCGGCACGCCGAAGCCCGGCCCGGCTCGGTCAGCTGGTGAAGCTTTCCCCGCGCAGCCGTTGCAGCGCCAGGCGGGCGGTCTCGACGCGAGGCTGCAGATGCGGATCGGCGCCGTCCCAGAGCTCGAGGAAACGGGCGTAATACTTGGCGGCCTGATCGAACTCGCCCCGTTGCTCGTGTAGCTCCGCGCGGTGATACAGCCCCAGCGGCTCGACCCAGGGGTGCCAATAGAGCGAGCCGAAGATGGCCAGCGCCTCATCTTCGCCGCCGTTCTGTTGCAGTAGGTACGCCAGCCAGTAGCGGTCCAGGTCACGCGGTCGTGCCCAGGTGGCGTTCATCATCTTCAGGCCGCGGCGCAGGAGCGAGATCGCCGCTGCCGCGCTGTCGTTGGCGGCCGCGATCCGGCCCCGCAACGTCAGGGCCTGGCCTTCTATCGAGCGCCCGTACTCGACGCGCCCCTCGCGCTTGTACCGCTCGGCTCCACCCTCGAGCCACTCGATGGCGGCCGCGGTTCCTTCCGGCTGGCCGTTCCGAGCCGCGACGACCGCCAGCGAGGGGATCGGCCGGTCGACTCCCGCCGCCAGGCGCTCGATGAGAGCTTTCGATGCCGTGTCCACGGCGATCCCGACCTCGCGGGCGGTGGCGAGCATGCGAAGCGCCGCGACGTTCATCTCACCCTCCGACAAGAGCGAGACCTGCCTCAACAAGTCGACGGCGAAGGCCACGTGACCGTATCGCAGCTGCGCTTCGGCCAGGTGGTAGTAGCCCATGGCGCGCTCGTCGTTGGGGAAACGAGGATCCGCCAGCTCCAGCGTGACGCGTTCGTACAGCGGGAGGTTGTAGGCGGAGCCGCGCAGCCGGGCGATCAGCCAGTGCAGGAGCTCGGCGTCGACGGTGTCCAGCGCCGCATCGGCGCGGGCCGAATCCCGGGCCGGCCCGAACTGCAGCGGCGTCAGCAATCGGAAGCTCTGCGCATAGACCGACGACGAGTCGAGCGCTAGAAAGCGGTCGGTCCACTCGCGGCCGCGCTCGGCGTCGCCCAGCATGTAAGCAATTTCGATCAAATGGATCAGCGACGGCGCGAAGGTCGAATCGAGCGCCAACGTCCGCTCCAACGGTTGGATCGCGTCGGTGATCGACCGATTGGCCTGGCTGCCCATGTGGAAGAGAGCATCGCCCAGTCCGTGCCACGCCTCCAGGTCGTCGGCGTAGCGGGCGACCAGATTCTCGAAGATGGGTATGGCATCCAGATCGCCGTCCACATCGGCGAGCTTCCAGGCGCGGATCAGCAGGCTGTCACGCCTGGCCAGCCCGCCGCTGTGGCGCTCGGCTGCCGCCAGGTAACGCGGCACCTCGGGAGCGACCAGTCCCACGAACCAGCCGTAGGTCTGCGCCAGGCGGTAATAGGCGATGGCGAAGGTGGAGTCCTGCTCGATGGCGCGTGTGTAGGCGGCCTGCGCATCGGCGAACTGTAGAGCGCGGAACGCTTGCTCGCCCTCCAGGTACGCGCGCAGGGCCGGGATCGACGACGTCGTCATGGCGGAGACCCGCACGTCCGGGATGCTGTCGCCCTCCCAGACCGAGCGCAGCAGGTCGATGGTCAGCCGATCGACCAGCGCGGTCATCTCATCTTCGGCGCCCTCGACAACCGCCGTGGCATCCTTGCGCAACCAGCGCACCGAGTAGAGATCGGCGGTGAGGCGGACGGAATTCGGGGCGGTTCGGATCAGACTGCCCAGAATCATCCGCCCGGCTCCCAGCGAGCGGGCGACCTCGGCCGCGTTCGCAGGCTCGGGAAGCTCTTTTGCAGTGGTCGCCGTCTTGTGCCAGCGATTGAGCACCGCCCGGGGGTCGGACGAGCGGAGCTCGCCGGTCGCGTCGAGCGCCGTGCCCAGGAGGTCGACCAGCCCCTCGCGCCACAGGTCTCCGTCGGTCCCGACGACGTGGAAAGGCAGGACGGCCACGGCGTCCGGGCTCAGTTGGGTGCCGCGGTTCCGCAGCCAGACGACGGAGGCCCCGATACCGCCGAGCACCAGGAAAGCCAGGGCGCCGCCCAGCAGTGCCAGCCGCCAGGTGAACAGCCGGCTGAATCCCTCGGTTTCAGGGCCGGAAGCTTCGGGGGCGCGTGCGCCTTCGTGACCGGGACGAGTTACCGAGGAGACGCGATGCTGGATCATCGCCGTGGCGGTGACCAGGGGGAGGCCGATCAACAGTAGGGTGAGGCCGGCCGGGAAGAACCAGGCGGGCAGGCCGAACTGCGACTCGAGGAGGTCGATGCCCTGAAGGACGGCCGACGACGCCAGGATATAGACGCCGAGCACGCGTGCCAAATACCAGGAGCGCGCACGCTCCACGAGGTTTGTCAGGTTGGGGCCTGTCATAACACCACTCTATTACGTGCGCCGCCCGGAAATGGATTCAGAAAGATGCGACTCTCTTCTACCGCTTCCGGGCGCGTTTAGTTGTTGGACGGCGGTGGACCGCGATTGGTTGCACCGGCCGGTCCGAGCCGTCTCGGATGTGACGCCATTGGCCGCGACCTTCGATCCCGGGGCCAGGCGCCAGCAACCGCTTCTCCCCAGACTTTATTCCTATGTCTAACACTGGAGCGGCCGGATGGTTCACGGAGTCTGCGGGGCGCCACGCCGCCACTGGCTTCTGAGCGCCGCCGCTCTGGTCGTGCAACGTCACAGGCAAGTGATGCATCATCAATGAACGGAGACCATGAGCGGTGCGTGACACGACGGTAACAACGATCAGGGGGTGACATGTCGCAGCGAGTAGGGTTGGTCGCCGCGTTGATGGTGGGTTTGGCCACGGGCACGCCGGCGGCGGCGCAAGAGGGTCAGGTCCCGCGCGTGAAGCTGTCGAAGCCGGAGGCATCGTTCCCGGAACCGTTCAGCTCCATCGCCGGGTTACGAGAGTTGCCGGAGGGCCGGGTCGTGGTTTCGGACCGCCTGGAGATCGCGCTGCGGATCGTGGACCTGAATGCGGGCACGGTCGAGGAGATTGGCCACGAGGGCGGCGGGCCGGGCGAGTATCGGATGCCGGGGGACCTCCTCTGGTTGCCGGGCGATTCGACGCTGCTGGTCGACTTCGGAAACATGCGACTCACGACGATCGCGCCGGACGGGACGCTGGGCGGATCGCTGGGGATGATGCACCCCGAGGGCTTCATGTTGTTTCCGCGCGGGACCGACGCCGAAGGCCGCCTCTACTTCGATCGGAGCAACGTGATGAGCATGCAGCCGGGCGAGAGCCTGCCGGACTCATTCGCGGTGGTCTCCTTGGACCGCGGGACTGGCGTGATCGATACGATCGCGATGTTGCCGCGGCCGGAGGTCGCGCGGGTGACGAGCGGGGGCGGCGGCTTCGCGTTCAGCGGCTCGGGGGTGCTGCCGTTCGAGTCGGCGAACGACTGGGCGGTCGCGCGCGACGGGCGGGTCGCGCTGGCGTGGGGCGACGATTACCGCTTGGAGTGGCGGTCACGCGGCGGAGGAGGCGTCGTCGGTCCGGTCGTGGCGTACGAACCGGTAGAGATCACGCGGGCCGACAAGGAAGCCTGGGCCGACCGGATGTCGTCGGCCTCGGTGAGTGTGGTCTCGACGGGAGGCGGGAGCGGCCGCAGCCGGGCGTTCAGCATGCCGCGCCCGGACATCGACGCGCTGGATTGGCCGGAGGTGAAGCCGCCGTTCGGGCGAAGCGCGGTGAGCGTCACGCCGGAGGGGGAGGCCTGGGTGCGGCGTTACGTGGCGGCGGGCGACCCGGAAACATACGACGTGTTCGACGCGGCGGCGCGGCGGGTGCGTCAGGTCGTGCTGCCATCGGACCGCAGGCTGGTAGGCTTCGGCCGTGGAGTGCTCTACGCGGTCTATGTGGACGGTGACGATCTGCAGTGGCTGGAACGATACGGAATATCGAATATCGATCAAGGAAGGTAGAATGTCGCATACCAGATCCACCGGACACCGAACGCTGAAGCCCTTCCTTGGATATTCAATATTCCTTGGATATTCAATATTCCTTAGTCGATATTCGATATTCCGTCGGTCTGGTCGTAGCGGAAGCAGTCGATCACGTGGTCGTTCACCATACCCACCGCCTGCATGAAGGCGTAGCAGATGGTGGGGCCGACGAACTTGAAGCCGCGCTTCAGCAGGTCCTTGCTCATCGCCTCGGAGACCGGCGTCTGGGCGGGTATCTCGTCGAGCGAGCGCCAGGCGTTCTTGATCGGGCGGTCGTCCACGAACTGCCAGATATAGGCGTCGAAGCAGCCGTACTTCTCCCGCACGGCGAGGAAGGCCTTGGCGTTCTGGATGGCGGCGGCGATCTTCGCCTTGTTACGGACGATGCCGGGGTCGGCGAGCAGGCGGTCGACGTCGCTCTCGCCGTACCGGGCGATCACCTCGGCGTCGAAGCCGTGGAAGGCGGCGCGGTAGCCCTCCCGCTTCTTGAGGATCGTCTCCCAGCTGAGGCCGGCCTGGGCCCCCTCTAATATCAAGAACTCGAACAGCGTCCGGTCACCGTGGACGGGGACGCCCCACTCCTCGTCGTGGTAGGCGATCGACAAGTCGGATCGTGCCCACTCGCAGCGTTTCATACGGGTCGCTCCTGCCGTCCTGCCGCTGTAGTTTCTCGTCGTCGGCAACTACTCGGCCTCGGCTATGTCTCGTCGTCGGCCCGCAGCGGTATCGGTCCGAAACGGGATCAGTCCGAAACGAAGCTAATCCGGACGCAGCATCACCCGAATCCTTGTGTGAGCGTCCTTCTCGAGCAAGCAGGTGAAGAGCCATGCATGTCAGCGGCACGTCTGTCAAGTCGTTCTCGATGACCATGCTGGCCAGCGTGCTGGGCATCGCTGGCGCCGCAATGTTCGGCGGTGAAGAAAAGCTTGAGGTTCGCGGCGATCAGCAGTTGCAGCAGGAGCGGCCGAGCATCGTCCTGATCTTCGCCGACGACCTCGGTTACGGAGATCTGAGCGCTTACGGTCATCCCACGATCCATACGCCGCAGCTGGATCGGATGGCCGAGGAAGGAATCAAGCTCACTTCGTTCTACGTCTCGTCCCCGGCGTGCTCGCCGTCGCGGTTCGCGCTGTTGACGGGGCGCTACCCGATCCGGGCGAACCTTCGGTGGGCGTTGGGGCCGGAGGAAAGCTGGAGCCTGCCGGACTCGGAGCTGACGCTGGCCGAAGCGCTGAAGACGCAGGGCTACCGGACGGCGGCGATCGGCAAATGGCACTTGGGCTCGTGGCCCGGCTCGTTCCCCACCGAGCACGGTTTCGACTCGTACTTCGGGCTGCTGTACAGCAACGACATGATGCCGCCCTGGGTGCAGACGGAGCGGCCGCTGGAGTTGTGGCGCGACACTTTGGCGATCGAGTACCCGGTGGATCAGAACACGCTGACGGAGCGCTACACCGAGGAAGCGATACGCTTCATCCGCGAGGCCGGCGACGAGCCGTTCTTCGTGTATCTCGCCCACTCGATGCCGCACGTGCCGCTCCACACGTCCGAGCGCTTCCGGGGCCGTTCGGCCGGTGGGCTGTATGGCGATGTGATCGAGACGATCGATTGGAGCGCCGGCCGTATCCTCGATGTGCTGGAGGAGGAAGGTCTGGACGAGCGTACCCTGGTGATCTTCACCAGCGACAACGGCCCGTGGAGCGAGATGCCGGAGCGGATGTTCCGCGAGGGAAGGATCCAGCCGTGGGACGCCGGCACGGCCGGGCCACTGCGCGGCTCGAAGGCGACGACATGGGAAGGCGGCGTGCGGGTTCCGTTCATCGCGCGCTGGCCGGGACGGATCCCCGCGGGCCGCGTGGGCGCCGAGATGGCCACGACGATGGATCTCTATACGACGCTGCTCGGGTTGGCGGGCGCCGAGCCGCCCGCGGATCGGGCGCTGGACGGCCTGGACGTTTGGCCGTTTCTGACCGGGCGGGCGGGCTCGCCCCGCGAGTACTTCTACTACGTGTACCCGGACCGGCTCGAGGCGGTGCGGGATCGCGCCTGGAAACTGGTGGTCCGGCGGAGCGAATCGGAGCAAGCGGCAATCTTCGAGCTTTACGACCTCCGGGTGGACCCCTACGAGCGGTGGGACGTAGCGGCGGCGCACCCGGACGTCGTGGAGCGGCTTAAGGAGCGTATGATCGCGTTCGCGGCGGAGACGGGTGCGCAGCTGGCGTCCGACATCCGCTGAGACGGCTGCCGCCACTCGTTGCGCGCTTGGTGGGACGCGGACGAGGCCAGATCTTCGGGACAACCTCCGGTATCGATGCTACAGAATGATGGTGGGTGCGCGTTCGGAGGAGAGGTACCGATATAGACGGTCGGGCGAGTCAGCAACCTATAGGCCGGGTCGAGACATCGGGAACGGCAGATGGGTGCCCGGGCGCCATCCGGGATTTAGGGCGACCCTCCGAGATCCGGCCGGGGCATGACCTGAAGGCGGACCCGCATTACATTTGAGCCTTCGTCACAAGAAAGTGCGAGTTCCGGGGGAGGAGGACCCCGCATGGGGCTGTTCGACGGCAAGAAAGCTCTGATCTTCGGCGTGGCCAACGACCGGTCGATCGCCTGGGGCATCTCTCAGGCGCTCCACCGCGAGGGCTGCGAGCTGGGCTTCAGCTACGGCGCCGCACCGCTGGAGAAGCGGGTGCGCCCGCTGGCGGAGAGCGTGGGCGCGACGTTCGTCGAGGAGTGCAACGTCGCCGACGACACGGCGATCAAGCACGTCTTCAAGAAGGTGGAGGAGGAGATGGGCGAGATCGACGTCCTGGTCCACTCCGTCGCCTTCGCCGATCGTCAGGACCTGCAGGGCCGCTTCGTCGACACCAGCCGCGAGGGCTTCAAGATGGCGCTGGACATCAGCGCCTACTCGCTCGTGGCGCTCACCCGGGCGGTGGAGCCGCTGATGCGGAACGGCGGCTCGATCATGACCATGACCTACTACGGGTCGGTGAAGGTGGCACCGCAGTACAACGTGATGGGCGTGGCGAAGGCGGCGCTGGAGGCGTGCGTGCGCTATCTGGCCAGCGACCTGGGTCCGAAGAACATCCGGGTGAACGCGATCTCGGCCGGGCCGATCAAGACGCTGGCCGCCTCCGGGGTCGGCGGCTTCAAGAAGATCCTCGGCTACTCGGAAAAGGTCTCGCCGCTGCGGACGCTGGTGACGACGGAGGACGTGGGGAACACGGCGCTCTGGCTGCTGAGCGATTGGAGCCGCGGCGTGACGGGCGAGGTCGTCTACGTCGATGCCGGCTGGAACATCCTCGGACTGACTGTGCCGCTCGACGAGTTGGGCGAGCGCGGATAGGTCGGCCGGGGGCGGGTCGTCTCGCTCGGGCCTCCGCTGCGGTCAGGACTGGCGGTGACTACGCGCGGGAGCAACGGCCTGGGGCGGGCCGTCTCGCTCCGGCCTCCCCCGCGCTCACGCCTGCCGGCGTGACCGCGGGGTCGCAAAACCAGCTCCGCTCCGACGACCCGCCCCCCGGCCGCTCCTTCGATCATCGGACACTGTCCGTCCGCAACCTAGCGGAGTACCGACTCAACCTGCTCGGCTACCGAACCAACTAGAGGCATCGGGCGGCGAGCCTCGAGAAGATGAGCCACGGCACTGCGCGGGCGGCGAATTCTTTCAGCAAGGTCCGGATACCATGGTTACCAGTGACTCCATTGAATTGAAGACGCGCGGAAACGCCGACATGCTGGACATCACGGACGAGGTGGCGGCGCGGGTGCGCGGTAGCGGGGTCGGCTCGGGCATCGTGACACTCTTCTGCCCCGGCTCGACGGGCGGGCTGACGACCATCGAGTACGAGTCGGGCGCGCTGTCGGATCTGGGACGGCTGTTCGACGAGATCGTGCCGCCGGATCGCGAGTACGCCCACAACCTTCGTTGGGGCGATGGGAACGGTCACTCGCACGTGCGGGCGGCGCTGCTGGGCCCGTCACTGACGGTGCCGTTCGTGGACGGCGCACTGCAGTTGGGGACCTGGCAGCAGATCGTCTTCGTCGACTTCGACAACCGGTCGCGGACGCGGCGGTTGGTCGTACAGATCATGGGAGAGTGAGGGTGTAGGGCGTCCGCAGGCCCGGTAACGGATTGTCGGGCCAATCACGGCGACTGGCTGAGGAATGACAGCGATGGAATCGCCGGGGCACTTGACGGGTCGGCGGTGCTCATATATAGTGGTCATGCTACATTGTAGTATGTCCGTTACTTGAAGAGTCCCTGCAGGGAGGCCGAGGCGACGTGGTTGGACACGATGAAGCGCTTCCGGAACTCACGAAATCGGAGCTCGCCGTGCTCAAGGTCCTCTGGAACGGCGGCGAGGCGAGCGCCCGCGAGGTGCACGAGGGGCTGGCGGAGGGCGTCGATTGGGCCTACTCGACGACGCGGACGACGCTGGACCGCATGGCGGCCAAGGGGCTGCTGGCGAAGCGGAGCTTCCACGGCATCTACCTGTACGCGCCGCGCATCTCGAAGGTTGCCGGACTGGCGGGGCTGGTACGCGACCTGGCC
>JASFLD010000026.1:0-16111 GCA_050118275.1 Gemmatimonadales bacterium | reverse complement strand
CGCACCGATCATCGACTGGTTACGCAGCGAACCTGTTCGGCCCGGACTAAGCCGCGTGACCCCGATCTGGTTGGCAGAGATAGCGCGGCTCTTGCCGGAGCTGCGGCAGGAGTATCCAGAGCTGCCGGAGCCGGCTCCACAGTTTCTGGCTTGGGAACGGCGCCGTCTCTTCGAAGCGGTCGCTCGCGGTCTACTGGCAACCGGTCGGCCCATGCTCCTCGTGCTCGATGATGCGCAATGGTGCGATCCGGACACGCTGGAGTGGCTTCGCTTCCTTTTCCGGTTTGCGCCGAGCGCGCCGCTGCTCGTCGTTGGGACGGTGCGGGTGGAGGAGGTCGGGAGGCATCATTCGCTCCACGCTCTGCTCCTGGACCTCGGCCGCACGGGACAGGTGACGGAGGTCACGCTGGACGCCCTCGACACGGCGGACACGGCGAGGCTGGCTGCGCATGTGGCGCAGCGCGAGCTCGAATCGATCCAAGCCAAACGATTGTTCGAGGAAACGGAGGGCCACCCGCTCTTCATCGTCGAGAGCGTGCGAGCCGGGCTGCCGGAGGGTCGAGCGGATACCACCGGAGAGGCGCCTTACAAGCCCGCTTTGATGCCCAACCTCCCGGCGATGCCACCATCGGTACAGGCTGTGCTCCGGAAACGGCTAGCGCAGCTCTCGCCTCCCGCGCGGGCATTGGCCGGCTTGGCCGCCGTCGTCGGGCGTACTTTCACCGTCGCATTGGTCAAGACTGCCAGCACGCAAGACGAGATCGGGCTGAGCGAGGCACTCGATGAGCTCTGGCAGCGGCGCATCATACGTGCACAGGTGCCCGGGGTCTATGACTTCAGCCACGATAAGCTGCGGGAGACTGCGTACGACGAGATCGCCCCCTCGAAGCGCCGCCTCCTACATCGGCGCGTTGCGGAAGCATTGGAGGTGGTCCACGAGCACGATGACGAAGCGATCAGCGCGCAGGTCGCGTTCCACTATGAGCGGGGCGGACTGATCGATCAAGCCATGGCCTCCTACCAGCGCGCTGCCCAGCTGGCGCAGCGGGTGTTTGCCAACGATGAGGTGGTACGCCTTGTCGGGCGCGCGCTGGCGCTACTAGCCGCGCGACCGGAGGGCGAGCGACGCGATGAGCAGGAACTGGCACTGCAGACCACTCTCGGCCCGTCCCTGATCGCGCTTCGCGGCTATAGTGCCGGCGAAGCGACGGATTGTTACGAGCGCGCGCGTGAGCTCTGTCAGCGGCTGCGGCAGCCCAGCCAATCGCCCATCCTTCGGGCGCTGGGTTCCGCCTACGTCATCGGAGGGAAGCTGGAGCGGGGCTACGCAGTCGGCGAGGAGCTGCTTGAATCTGGCCAGCAGGAAGCCGATTCGCTGCTGATCGTGGAAGGCCACTACGTGCTCGGGATCAGCTCATTCTGGCTGGGTCGCTTCGCGCAGTCTCGTGAGCATCTCGAGCAGGCCCTGGCTCACTACGATCCACAGCAGCGTGCTACGCACCTGGCTCTCTACGCACAAGATCCCCACGTCGTCTGCCTGAGCCGCCTGGCATGGACCCTATGGTACCTCGGCTTTCCCGAGCGGGCGGTAGACATAAGTCGCGAGTGTCTGACGCGTGCGCTCGAGCTCGACCACCCCTTCAGCCAAGCATATGTCCTTTACTTCTTGACTCACCTTTTCATCGATCTGCGAGATGAGCCGCAGGCCGAACAACTCGTCGAGCGCCTCTTGACCCTCTCCCGCCAACAGAGCTTCCCGCTGTTTGACTTGCTGGGGGGTATCCTTCAGGGATGGCTGCAGGTTCAGCGGGGCGCTGTGCAAGATGGCATCGTGCTGATACGCCGAGGCCTCGAAGCCATGCCGAACGCAGACGTCTACCTCCTTCAGTCCTATGGGCTCGCGTTGCTGGCACAGGCCTATCTGAAGGCAGGCAGTCCTGGGCAGGGTCTGGCCGCTGTCTCGCACGCATTCGCGTTCATCGAACGTTACGGCGAACGATTCTTCGAGGCCGAGCTGCACCGGATCCGCGGCACGCTGGTGCTGGCGGAGGGGGCGGAGCGGGCGGAGGGGGGCGAGGCCGAAGCGGAGTTCCGGCAGGCGATCGCGGTGGCACGCCGGCAGCAGGCGAGATCACTGGAACTTCGCGCGCAGATAGACCTGAGTCGCCTTTGGCATCGCCAGGGCAGAATCGCCGAGGCGCAGCGCTCCTTACGGCAGGCCTACGAACCTTTTGCCGGTCAGGAGAACGCCTCGGATGTTGCTGAGGCCCGGACGCTCCTGGCCTCCTGGCCCTGACTCTTCACCCGACCCTCACCGTCATCGCCTTGTCCGCAGAAGAGGGTTCCTCCCGGCTGGGGGAACGCCTCAGAAACGCCCCATGGGGGAAAGCGCCGTATTTCGCTGCTCCCGACCCTCATCAGCAACGCTTTGGAAACGCTCATCCCTTACCCTTCTCTCTAAGGCTGGCCCTTCAAGCCAGCGGACTGAACGGAAGAGTTCACTCAACCGGAGAGGAGTACACAATGAAACCGTCACGTTCCCCCATCCTGCTCCAGGTAAACTTCTCCTTCGACATGCCTGCCGCCGACTATGTTGGTGCTGTCGCGCCGCTGGCGGAGGCGGTGGCTGCCGTGCCCGGCCTTCACTGGAAGATCTGGCTCTTGGACGAGGACAACTTGGAGGCAGCCGGTATCTACCTCTTCGATGATGCCACCAGGGCACAGGCGTACCTCGAGGGCCCCATCCTGGCCCCCTTCTTCACCAACCCGGCCATCCGTGACGTGTCGGTCAAACTATTTGACATATTGGACGAGCCGACGGCTACCACGCGTGGACCGGTGCGGGAGTTCATCCGAAACGCCGGCCGGCTGTCCTTCTCATCGCCATTCAACCCGAGGGCGTTGCCATGACTACGAATGGGTCTCCGTTCATCAACGAAGCCGTGCTGCAAGCCCTCGTCGAGAAGGCCCTCGTCGACTTCGGCGCCACTTGGAATGCCGGGTTGATCATCGTCGGAGACCGTGTCGGGCTCTACGAAGCCCTCGACGCATCCGACGCCCCGCTCACCTCGGTGGAACTGGCCGCTCGCACCGCCACCGCAGAGCGTTACGTGCGCGAGTGGCTCCGCGCCCAGGCGGCTGGCGGCTACATCACCTACCACCCGGAGACGGACGGCTATTCCATGACGCCGGAGCAGGCGTCGCTCATGGCGCACGAGGACAGCCCCGTCTTCATGGCGGGGGGCTTCCACGCCGCGGTCGGGGCGCTCCGCGCCGTGCCCAAGCTCATCGATGCGTTCCGGAGCGGCGACGGCATTGGCTGGCACGAGCACGATCCAGCGCTCTTCGAGGGCACCGAGCGCTTCTATCGTGCATCCTACCTGCATCACCTGACCACCGACTGGATCCCGGCACTCGACGGCGTCGAGGCCAAGCTCCATGCTGGCGGCCGTGTGGCCGATGTGGGCTGTGGCCACGGCGCGTCCACCATCATCATGGCACAGGCTTATCCAGACGCCAGCTTCGTCGGGTACGACTACCATGAGGAATCCATCGTCGCCGCTCGCGAGCGGGCGCAGGCCGGCGGTGTGGCCGACCGTGTCCGCTTCGAGACGGCCTCGGCCAAGACATTCAATGGCGCGGGTTACGATCTGATCACCACGTTCGACGCCTTTCACGATCTCGGCGACCCGGCAGGGGCCGCTTCTCACATCCGCGACATGCTGACCCCGGAGGGCACGTGGATGCTGGTAGAACCTCGTGCGGGAGACCGCGTGGAGGATAATCTGAATCCGCTCGGCCGCGTCTTCTACGCAGCCTCGACGATGGTGTGCACCGGGTGTTCGCTGGATCAGGAAGTCGGTGCCGCCCTTGGGGCGCAGGCAGGCGAAGCGCGCCTGCATCGGGTGATCACTGGAAGCGGCTTCACACGCTTCCGGCGCGCGACTGAAACTCCCTTCCATTTCGTCCTCGAAGCTAGGATCTGACCAGAGATGGGAAGCGAGAAGCCGGTGACGTACCGCATTCTTGGCTGGCCGTCGGCCTCCGGAGAGGTTCCTCGCGTGCGGCTCCTCTGTCCGGACGAACGGAGTCAGGAAGCGACGATAAAGTGACCCAACCGCACTTCCCGCAGTGTGAGCTTTTCACACACCGCGTCGAGGTGCTCGAATTGGGCGGAGAAGGAGCGACGAAAGCGCTCGTACGCCTGGCGGGACTCCCAACGATCCACGGTCACGTACCGGTACGGATCGTCGAGGTCCCGGAGCAGCTCGGTCCCAAGGTAGCTGGCGGCACGCCGGAAGAGAGCGACCCAGTCGCCGTCGGGGCCGTAAACCTCTCGAAAGCGCTCGACCGATTCGGGTCGAACCTGATACTCCCAGATGTAGACATACATGTTGCCAGCCAGTCGAGTTCGCGCTTCCGGCGTGCCGCCGATTGAACTGCAGATTACTGCGATTCCTGGGACCCGCGGACTATCAAATATCCGGACTCGGAAATCTGCATGTCCGCACTTGCCCACGCCCTACGGAACCGCGTTATCACATCGATCGCTTCCGAGTCACGTCCCTGGGCCTGCAGTGCCTGGGCCAACCCATGAAGTGACCAGCCGTTTTCGGGGAAACGCTCCAGGTCTTCCCGGAAGACTCGCTCGGCTTCGGCCGCCTGGCCAGCCTCGAGCAGCATCGTTCCCAGTTCCTGTCTCACCGGCACGGACCACTCCGGCGGCTCGCCGTAGGCGAGTTGATCTTCCAGCCGCACCGCTTCACGCAGGCGCTCGATGGCCGTCTGCAGGTCGCCCCGTGCCACTGCCACATGCCCGGCGAGCACCTCCGTTGCGATGCCCAGAATGGCGCTCGAACTGTTGAACTCCAGGCGCATGCCGGCGATGTTGGGGTCACTGGCGATGCTCTCCAGCTTACTCAGTTCCGCTTGGGCTCCCGGTACGTTGCCCCGGGCGGCCAGAGCCCGCCCACGCGCGTAGTGCCAGATCCCACGGGCATGTGGCAGGTCCTCGGCGGGAGCGGGTTCGTTCAGAATGTCGTCCCACTTGCTGAACCGCACCTTGAATTGCAGGTGGCGCGTCTGGTGTGCCTGAAGGAAGGTCAACCCGGGTGCCCGAAGCAGCTCCGGCGGCGCCAGCGATACCATCTTCTCCGCCGCCCCGACCGACTGCTCGCTTCGTCCGATCATGCTGGCGGCGAAGGCCAGGAAATCGTAGTTGTGCGGGTAATAGCCGGCGACGTAGACACCGAACGCCGGGTTCTGATCCTGGATGTAGGTCTCGTCGGCGTGCACCGCGTGCTGATTCGCCTTGATCGCCTCCCGGTAGCGCCCGACCCGTACGTAGATGTGTCCCGGCATGTGGACCAGGTGACCCGCGCCGGGCATCAGTCCGGCCAGGCGCTCGGCCGCGGCGACGGCGCGTTCCGGGTCCACGGCCTCCACCGCGTGGATGTAGAAGTGGTTCGCGCCGGGGTGGTCCGGGTAGGCCAACATGACCCGCTCCAGTCGTGCCAGTAGTTCTGTGGTCTCGGGCCGCGGCGATCCGTCCTTCTCCCAGTAGTTCCAGGGGCTGAGATCCATCAGCGACTCTGCATAGAGCGTCGACGCTTCCGGGTCGTCCGGATACTGCTCGACGACCCTCTTCAACCCACGGGCGTAGGCCGAGTCGAGTGCGGCCCGGTCGGCCGGCGGAACGGGAGCGTAGCGCATAGAGAGCGCCTCGATGAAGGCACGCTCCTTGGCGCTGGTCCCCGCTGCCAACTCCTTCGCCTTCTGGATCGCCTCGTACGCGGCGGCGCCCGCCGCCGAGTCCATCGGCATGTTGATGTTGGGTCCGTAGGCTAACGCCGTACCCCAGTAGCACATGGCGCACTCGGGGTCGAGTCGCACCGCCTCGTTGAAGGCGCGGATCGCCTCGGCGTGATTGAATGCATAGTAGAGTCGCAGCCCCTGATCGAAGTAACGCTGCGCCTGAGGCACGCGAGTGGTGATCGTGTAGGCGTGGCTGCCCAGATTGTGGAAGAGCGGCACGGTGGGACGTTGGGCTCGAGCGCCGCTTCCGACACCGAGCACGAGTGCGGCCGTCAAGACGAGAACGAGCTTCCGATGCGAGTTTCCGCGCGACCTGGAGTGGATGACCGTCGATGTATTCATGATCTACTCCTTCCTTTGTCTCGCCGCGTTTGCAGCGGCGCTTGCGATGTCGTGTCCATCGGTTCCGGCGGATGGGAACCGGCTGGAGCCGACCTGGCGGGGTCCGGTCTCAGCGAGTCGGACACCGGGAGCCTTGCCAGCGTTTCGGTGCGAAATATGAAAGGATGGGGAGCCCAGCAAATGAGGCAGCGGTCCTGAATTTCCTACGGAAATCCCCGGAGGGGTGGGACCGGCGTCCCGGTGCTGTGGGTCAGGTTACGACGTGCTCTCTGGCGTGCGTCCGAAGCCGGCCTCGCGGCCGCGGACCGCGGCCTCGGCGCGGTGACCGACGCCCAGCTTGGCGAAGATGTTGCTGACGTGATTGCGGACCGTCTTCTGACTGATGAACAGCCGCTCGGCGATCTGCGCGTTGTCCAGCCCGCGGGCGATGAGGTCGAGGACATCACGCTCCCGCGGGGTCAGCTCGGGGAAGGCGCCGGCGGAGGGCGGTTCGGGCTGCTCCAGGCCCAGAAAGCGCTGGATCTCCGACACGACGCTCTCGAACGCGGGGTCCTCGGGGAAGAGCACGTGGTTGGTTCCCTCGAGGGGGACGAAGGTCGCGTCTGGAATGAGCGAGGCGACGAGCCGTCCCTCCTCGAAGGGTATGCGCGCGTCGCCGCGTACGTGGAGGACTAGGGTGGGCGCCGTCACCCTGGGGGCCAGATCGCTGACGTCGATGACGTCGAACCCTTCCACGATGCGAGCCGCGTTCTCGGGCGTCGTCGAGATGCGCTGCAGCCTCGTGAAGGCGCGCACCTGCTCCAGGGTCGCGTCGGGGAGGAAGAGAGAGGCGAAGACCTGGCGGTAGGCCGGGTTGTCGCGGCCCCAGCCCAGGCGCACCAGCTTCACCAGCGTTTCCGCCTCCTCCACCTGTTGGCGGGTGGGGTCGCGGCGGAGGCGGCCCCGGGCGTAGGTACCGTAGAGTAGTAGACTGCTGACTCGCTCGGGATGACGGACGGCGTAGGCGATGGCGATGGGGCCGCCCTGCGAGATGCCCAGCAGCGGGAACCGCTCGAAACCCGCCGCGTCCACCACCGTCTCGAGGTCGCGCACCCAGGCGTCGAAGGAGAGATCGTCCACGTCCCAGTCCGACAGCCCGCAGCCGCGCTCGTCGTAACGGATCACCGTGCTGCGAGCGGCCAACCGCTCGAGCAGGGGGCGCCAGATGGGGCTTCGCCAGTCGTGCTCCAGGTGGCTGAGCCAGTTGGCGGCTTTCACGAGGGGTGGTCCGCTGCCGGTCCTCGCGAAGGCCAATGTGACATTGTCTTCGGTTTTGCAGAAACGAATCCGTTGGTCCACCTTGCCCCTCCCGGATTCTGCACTTGTCGAGCTGAAGATGAGCGGAAAGATGAGTTCTCAACTCATGAACAACAAGAACGGGTTGCCGGGCCACAAGCCCCCCGCCTCTTTGCGCCCAGCGGTTCGCCCGCCACGGTCAGTCCTGTGCCCCGGAAGGATGGGTTCGGCTAGGGTCCCCGAGGGATGGAGGATCGTGTGCGATCGAGTTGCCGCTGCTCGACACACTGGCCGACGATCCGTGGCGTGCCGCTTGATGGAGGAGGTCGGAGTACTGGCTCTCCGCTGGAGCAAGAGACGTGATGTGCCAAGCGCGATGGCCGCTCGATCTACCTACCGGTCACCTCGAACCAGGCAGCGACTCTGACGGCGGTGGCGCGATCGGGGGGGCGCGTGGCTGGAACAGGTCGGTGGCCCGAGGAGTCTGTTTTCGCGCTCAGAGTGGATTCGCCGCGACGCCTTCGAATGTGATCTTCACAGGCGCAATCGTACCGTCTTCGTTGAAGTATAATCTGTCGATGCAGGTGACTCGATGATCCCTGGCCTCGTTGGGAATAGGACGTCTATGGTAGACGATGTACCAGTCGTCTGTACCGGGCTTGTTGATGACGGAATTGTGGCCCGCACCCGTAGCCACATCGGGATCTGATTCCAGAATCACGCCTACGCGTACAAAAGGTCCCTCCGGCCTCTCTGCCATGGCGTAAGCGACCTTGTAGGACGAGTTGCCCCAGTCACCCTCTGACCACATGAAGTAGTAATGACCCTTTCTCGACAAGAGGATCGGTCCTTCCACATAACCTTCGGGCGTGATCTCCTTGAACAGTGTGCCGTCTTCCCAAGGGATGAAGCCAGTAAAGCTGTCGTTCAACTTGCCGAGATTGCAGTGTCCCCACCCACCGTAGGCCATGTAGTACGTGCCATCTCGATCCTTGAACACGAACTGATCAATCGGCTGAGCGTCGTTGTAGAAGTCGCTGATCAGAGGCTTGCCCAGGTAGTCGCGATACGGCCCTGCGGGTGAATCTGCCACGGCAATGCCAATGCCACCGACATGGTTGATCGTATCATCGGGATCCCACAGCGGGCTGCCTGGACGCTGCACGTCATTGGCTGAGAAGAACAAGTAGGTTTTGCCTTCCTTCTCGATGATAGCCGGGGCCCACATGGCCTGTCTGGCCCATTTGATGATCTGGTTGTCGAGCACGCGCTCATGCTTGCTCCAGACCACCAGGTCCTTGGATGAAAACGCATCGAAAAAGGTCTGATCTCTGTATGGCGCAGAATACGTGGGGAAGATCCAATACTGCCCACTCAACACAGCGCCCTCAGGATCCGCATACCAGCCTGGTAGAATGGGATTACCCGACATACGCGGCGTGGTCTCGGACGCTGTGCATCCTGTGAATACGGCTACGGTGAACACGACCCGATTCAAATACTGAATGGCTCTCATGACCAGCTGCATGCTCCTTAGAGGCGGTCAGCGTCCACGGCGATCGTCTCACGTCGCCCCGAGCTCTCGCTTCGCCGTTGCTTCAGCTCCCTTCACCGTGGGTGAGTACGGGTCACTGCGTCGTGCGTATGCAGCCGTTGGTCGAGACGAGCGATCGACTATTGCCGGGATCCTCCAGGCCACAGCCGCGCCACGCTCTTGGTGCTCTCGCTTCGAATTCCGATCGGGTCCACCGTTGACCGCGCACCATCAACCTCCCCACACCGCTGCGAAATCGCTGGCGAAATCCTCGAAACTGCGTGGGGCATGGCCGGCCAGCTTCTGTACGCCGTCGGTTGTCGTGTCGGCGAAGCCGGCCTCGAAGCCGGCGTTCAGCTCGATGTACCCATCCACGATCCATTCCGGAAATCCCATGCCCACCATCGCCTCGCGCGCCGCCTCGTGGGGCACCGGCACGTACTTGACGTCCTTGCCGATCGCTTTCGCGATGGCCGCGGCGACATCCGCAAAGCCAATCGACTGCGGCCCAGTGAGTACGAACGACTGATTGTCGAGGCGCCCGTCCCTGGCCATGAGCGCGCCGATCGCCGAATCCACGATATCGCGGACGTCGATCATGCCTGCCTTGCCGTCACCCCAGTCGTAGTAGATCGTGCCCTGTTCCTTGACCGTCTGGGCAAGCATCATGGTGTTCTGCATGAAGAAGGTGGGCTGAAGGATCGTCCAGGCGAGTCCGGATTCCTTGAGGTCTTGCTCGGCCGCGGTGAGCTGCTGAATGATGCGGCTCTTGGGCGAGCCCAAAGCGGCATGGCGCACGATACGCGGCGACGCCCCTGCCATCGCGAGTGCCGTCCGGAAGTTCTTCCACTGGTCGAGGGCGGTCGGCCCGTTCCAGGTGCAGAAGTAGATGTCGCTCACGCCGTCGAACATGCCGGCGGTCAGGCTCGAGGCGTCGTCGAGATCGCCTACAGCAAGCTCCGCCCCATGCGCTTTCAGTTCTTCGGCCTTCGCGGCGTTCCGAACCAGGGCGCGAACCTCGACGCCCTTGGCTAGCAACCCCGCGACGACACCAGAGCCGGTATTGCCAGTGGCTCCGGTTACGAGTACCAGCTGATTGGACATCGCTCTTGCCTCCTTATGAATTGAGGGATGAGCATCCCGGTCAACGGTCGGTTCGCTGAGCGTTATGGTCGGTACCCGCTCTCCTTCGTACGCGTCGAGAACGCGCTACGCCCCATCTATGGTTCCCGCAACCCACGCGGCCCCGCAAAGTGTTGGCCGATCTCGACGTGGCCGCCGAAACTCCAGCGCACCCTCGGCGCCGGCCGATCTCGACGTGCCGCCCGAGTCCAGTGCCCCGTTGTCCGCTACGATCGATCACATCTAACGCGAAGCGGTCCTGGAGGCTCCGCTCGCGACGGGCTGCTCATGCATCGTCCAGGCGCCGAAAGGCTGTGCGGTCCGATTCTCAGAGTGACGGGTCATGAGTCGATTGCCTGATCGACCTGGACGCCACAAGCACTTCCCGTCACACGGACACCGGATCGATCCCAGGTGCCATGCAGGTCAATCGCGCACGAACCTCGTCTGCCCTTTAGGCGCCAGGTGACCTCACCAGTTGCGGTTCCCTCCGTGCGCGCGCCCAGGAAGTCGTATTGAACCGATGCTGACGAGTTGCCACGCAAGACAAAGTGCTCGCCCCGTGCGGAGGCAACGGCGCAGTCGGCGAAGCCCAACGATCCCTGCCAGAGCGATCCCGATTCGTTGCTACTGACTTCCTGCGTATACGACACGGTACCTCCCTCTGGACATGGCCATGGGTTCGGACCGGCGAAATCAAGATCTAGAGCGTGCACGGTATTCAGCACCTGCACGAGACTCTGGACTTCAGCCGAAGAGAGGTTCTCCTCGATTTGCGTGGAGTCACCACCGCAGCTTGGGAAGACGCAGACGAACCACACAACGAGCAGCGCTCGAAGCAACGTCCTCTGGTCCCGATCCGTGATGACTGTCGTGGCAGCGTCGTCGATCACCGATCCTCCTGAAGAAAGGAGGGAGAAGCGCCTGAAGGACGTCGCCTGGGCCGCAGTGTGGCGCGAGCCCCCGCTGACGTGTTGCCTGGCTATCGGGTGTCGGACACGGGCTCCCGCGTCGGTCGTACTCGACGCCCTGAAAATCCAATCTAATCTGATTCTACCCCAGACGGCCAGGCAAGACAGTAGTGACAAGGACTCTTCACCTTCTGGTTCTACACTCTTACCACCGGTGGCGAAGGTTGCGAGTCGATCTTTTCGGCGGGTGTGCCGGCCCGTAGCGCCTCAGCAGGCCCTGGCGGTTGACAGCCGTTCTCGAGGAACGGCGGTGAACGAACAATGAGCTCCCGGGGTCTTGGTTTCGAGTGAGCTGTCACGGAGAGGCCGAGGCCCCAGCCGGGGCTTGACGGTTCCGGCTGGACGGCTAGTATTCTCGCTCGCAATAGACGTCGTACCGGCGCGCCCGAACGACCGGCCCCGGGGGTAGAGAATCCCCCGGGGTTTCTTCGTATAAGCAGGAGAACAGAGTAGGACATGCATCGAATCAAGGCTTCCGTTCTCGCGGGGATGGCACTCGCGCTTTGTGTTGCGTGCTCAGATGATGAGGCCACGACGCCTGAGCCCATCACCGGGACCTACCAGCTGAGCGATGCCGACGGTGAGACGTTGCCGGCGCTCATCTTCGATGGACTGATCGCTGATCCGGACGGGGATTTCGTTCTGCGCGTCCTGGTAGACGAGGGCTCGCTGGAGCTCTCGGCTGGCCAGCGATACGAGCAGCGAGTGACACGGTCCATCTTCGTCGACGGCCATGCGCAGCCGGGCGGCCTCTGGAATGATCGGGGGACGTACACCCTGAGGGGCGATACGCTACGGTTCGAATCGGAATTGATCGACGGCATGAGGTTCAGCGGCACATTGGCGGCCGGACATATCTCGCTCGATCAGGACCTCTCCGAAGAGAACCGCTGGGTCACATACCGTTACACCAGGTAGCAATCACGCGACCAGGCTCCGGGTCGCTGGTCGGGCCTTCGTCAGCCGACCCGGGGTCACTCGTTGCTGGCTTTGTCCGTCGCGGACGCCGACCTGGTCCGGGCCAGAGCGACGCCCAGGACGACCGCCGCGCTCCAGGTCGGCTAGGAGATAGACGTGAAAAGCTACCGCTTCAGTGCGCGTCGTGCTGCGTTGACCCGGTGCCGTGGGCGTGCTCCGTTGCCCCATCTTCATGGATGAGGGCGTGCAGATGCTCCACAAAGTGAATGAACTCGACGTAGGCGCGCACGTACGCGCGACCCGCCTCCAGATCGCTCGCTTCGTACGCCTTCAACGCCAGTACCCGCTCGAACCGGTCCTGCAGGGCGGCGGCGGCGTGCCCGGCCAACCTGTCATCCAACCCGTCCAGCGCCCCGGCCTCGACCGCGCTGTCGGCCGCTGCGATGCCCGGGGACGGTTCGTAGCCGGCCGGCTTCAGTCCCGTATACGGCTCCCCTTCGCCGGCTCGGTGAACGCGCACCAGCGTCTCGAAGAAATAGTAGTCCGCCAGCTCCCGTGCGTCGTCGCTCAGCCCGCGAACCGACAGAGTCCTGCGGAAAGCGTCACGTATCTCGGGCTCATCCTGCCGGCGAACCCAGACGAGCACCAGGCTCACGTCACCGGTCTCCAAGGCGCGCCGAGCCGCCGTCACCACCGGCCCGTCAAGACTGTCGCAGTGTGCGGCCGCCGGGGCGGTCGCGGTGAGAACCAGAGCCAGCGGCAAGAATGCTTGCAGGAGCCGTTGTGTTGCTCGCTTCATCGCACGTACCTCCTATTAGCTTCGCCCTCAGAAGGACGCGTTCGCCTCCAGGACGTCGAGTAATGGACAATCGCTACTGGAATCGCCGGTCTCACACTCATGCAGCAGATGTTCCAACCCGGAACGGATGCGCTCGAGGTCGTGCATCTTTTCATCCAAACCGCTCATCTTCTCACGTACGCGCCCGCGCAGGTCCTCCGCGCCAGTAGACGGATCCAGCCGCAGCGCCAGCAGGTCGCCAATCTCAGCCAGGGTGAACCCCAGCTCCTGAGCCCTGCGAATGAACCGCAAGCGCGAGACGTCCCGCCGGTCATACTGGCGGTAACCGGAACGCGCCCGATCCGGCTCCGGCATGAGGCCGCGGCCCTCGTAGTAGCGGACGGTCTGGACGCTCACCCCGGCACGCCGGGCCAACTCTCCGATCCTGATCGCTTGCATGCGTCGAACTCCCAGTCTCCAGGAGAATCTAAACCCTATAGCATACTATAGGGTCAAGCCCCAGGACGGGAGGATCGCTCGAACGGAATCAGGAGTGTCTGGGGGAGATCAATGTCGGCGCCGCGGTCAGGCGCCACAGGCCCGCGCCAGCACCACGGCCGCGGCCAGGACGACCGCCGCAGTCAGCGCCGACGCGAACCACCGGCTGCGCAGCCACCCCACCGCGCCGGCGCCGGCCACCCGGCAGGCCTCCAACGCCTCGGCGAATTCGGCGGCCGAGGCGAAGCGTTTATCCGGATCCTTCTCCAGCGCCCGCATCACGGTGGCGTCCACGGCGCTGGACAGCCCCTCGACCCGACCGCTGGGCGCGACGGGCCGGTCCATCACGTGGTGGCGGATCACTTGCTCGACCGTCCCCTCGAAAGGCGGCCGCCCGGTCAGCATCTCATAGAGCACGCAGCCCAGGCTGTAGACGTCGGTCCGGGCATCGGCTACGCCGCCTTCGCGCAGCTGCTCGGGGCTGATGTAGAGCAGCGTGCCGACCACCATTCCGGTAGAGGTCAGCGCCGTCTCGGCGCCGCGGCGTGCCGCGCGCGCGATCCCGAAGTCGCTGACGATC
The DNA here is from genome assembly GCA_050118275.1 of Gemmatimonadales bacterium. Classification (GTDB taxonomy): domain Bacteria; phylum Gemmatimonadota; class Gemmatimonadetes; order Palauibacterales; family KS3-K002; genus JASFMO01. The sequence goes on along the minus strand of JASFLD010000026.1, from coordinate 2,279 downwards.
GCCTGCCCGTCGGAAATCAGGATGTTCCCCGGCTTGATGTCGCGGTGCACCACGCCGTTGCGGTGTGCGTAGTCCAGCGCCTCTGCCACGTCGCGGGCGATGCGCAACGACTCCTCCACCGACAGCCTGTCCGCGCCGCGCAGTCGGTCGGCCAGTGAGGCTCCCGGTACATAAGGCGTGATGTAGTAGAGTAGCTCGCCCGCTCTGCCCGAGTCGATGAGGGGCACGATGTGGGGATGCTGCAGTTTCGACGTGATCTGGATCTCGCGCTCGAACCGCTTTAGACCTTCGCCGGAAGTGAGCTCCGGGTCGATGATCTTGATGGCGACGCGACGATCGTGCTTGCGATCCCGTGCCAGGTAGACCATCGCCATGCCGCCACCGGCCAGCTCCTCCTCTAGCTCATAGGTATGCGACACCGCCGCGTTCAGTAGCTCGTGGGGGTCGCCCTTCGTGCTTGCGGAAGGCTGCGGTTGTCCGGCCGACCCGGCATCGGCGGGCACGATGGGCGGCACGTCCTTCGTCTCTTCCGGCGCCGGCGCTTCAGAAGCTACGCCGAGGAATCTCCGCAGTTCGGTCATGAACGTCGACCAGGCGGGCTCGTGGTCGAGCAGGATATGGTTCTGACCGTCCAACGGGACGAACCGGGCGCCGGGAATTTGGGCGGCCAGTCGACGCCCCTCGTCGAACGGTATCCGCAGATCGCCGCGGACATGCATCACCAGGGTCGGTGCTTGCACCAGCGGCACTCGCTGCTCGACATCTATGTTGCCGAACTCGATTTGAAAGCGCGCCGCATTCTCGGGCGAGCTGGAGACTCGCTGCAGCTCGTTGAACCAGTGCAACTGCTCGGGGCTGGCCTCGGGTATGAACTGGCTGCTGAAGACCTGCCGGTAGGCCGGGTTGTCGCGACCCCACCCCTGCCGGGTGAGCGTGACCAGCGCCTGCCGCTCGGCCACGGACTCCGGCGGCTCGCCGCGCTTCGCCCAGCCGCGGGCGTACGTCCCGTAAAGCACCAGGTGACTGACCCGCTCGGGATGGCGGACGGCGTACGCGATGGCCACGGGACCGCCTTGGGACAGTCCGAGCAAGGCGAACCGCTCGAGGCCCAGCGCTTCGACGACCGCTTCCAGGTCGTCGACCCAAGCTTCGAACGAAAAGTTCTCCACGTCCCAGTCGGAGAGCCCGCAGCCGCGCTCGTCGTACCGGACGTAGGTGTGATATCGCGACATCTCGCGCAGCCACCCCTGCCAGACGGGAGTGCGCAGATCGTACTCCAGGTGACTGAGCCAGTGCGCCGCTCTCACCAGCGGCGGTCCTTTGCCCATGGTGGAGTAGGCGATGCGTACGCCGTCGGGCGTCGTGCAGAAGCGGATCTCCTGCTGAAGCGTCATGCTCTATGCTACGTCGGAACCTGGCTGGTCGCCAGCGAGTCGAGCAGCCGGATCCGGCAGCGTCTGAAACAGCGGCTGAGAATGTCGCGTAGGTGTGAGAACGAGCTTAACCAACAAATAGTAGCGCCGGCGCGTCGTGGCGGCGCGTCGGAACAGCTGTCCCAGGAGGATCAGATGTTGCGTCATCTCATGGCAGCCCGCTTCGCATCGTCGCTCGCCGTGTTGATATCGCTCGGAGCAGGGTGTGGACCGGCCGCGCCTCCCGAAGCGGATTCGGGTTGGCGGCAGTATGCTTCGGCAGAGGAGGTCGGCTTCTCCTCGGCCAGCCTGGAGGCGGCCCGCGGCTTTGCCGACAGCGTCGGCTCGGCCGCGGTGATGGCCGTCTACCGGGGACACGTTCTGGTTGCTTGGGGTGATCCGGCGCGCGAGTTCCGCACGCACTCAGTGCGGAAGAGCTTTCTGAGCGCGTTGATCGGTATCGCGGTCGCCGAGGGCAAGATCTCGCTCGACACCACGCTGGCGGAGCTTGGCATTGACGATGTGCACGGGCTGGACGAAGGTGAGCGCCGGGCGCGTCTGGAAGATCTGCTGACTGCGCGTTCCGGCGTGTACCATCCTTCCGCCTATGCGCCTTCCGACATGGAGGCCAACCTGCCGGAGCGGGGCAGTCACGAGCCGGGAACCTTCTGGTATTACAACAACTGGGACTTCAACACGGCCGGCGCAATCTACGAGCAAGTGACCGGGCAGGACATCTTTGAAGCCTTCGAAAGGCGAATTGCCCGGCCCATCGGCATGCAGGATTTCAGCGCCTCGGATGGCTTCGATGTGTTGGAGCCCGATAAATCGCGCTACCCCGCCTACACCTTCCTTATGTCGACCCGC
>JASFLD010000025.1:0-16148 GCA_050118275.1 Gemmatimonadales bacterium | reverse complement strand
CGACTTCGCGCACGAACACGGCACGCGCGGCAAGCATCAGCATCAGCTCGGCGACGGGATCGAGATGCAATTCGCGATCCAGCACGACCGCGCGGATCGCCTCGCCCGCCAGCGTGCCGCCGGGTTCGCGCGTCACCACCGGGTCGAAGCCGATCTCCCGCAGCGCCGCCGCGATCAGCAGGATTTGCGTGCTCTTCCCCGAGCCCTCGACCCCCTCGAAGACGATGAAGAGCGGCCGTGAGCGATCGGCACCCGCGTTCGTCGCCTCAGACGTCCCTTTGATACTCGTCGTAGTACTCCACGCCCAAGTGCGTGATCGGAACCTCACCCATCAGCCACCTCAGCGTGTTCTTCAGCTTGGTCAGCTGAATGAAGACATCGTGCTCGGGGTAGAGGCCGGGCGCCACCATCGGGCTCTTGAAGTAGAACGAGAGCCACTCCTGAATGCCGCTCATGCCGGCCCGCTGCGCCAGGTCCAGGAAGAGCGCCAGATCGAGGACGATCGGGGCTGCCAAGATGCTGTCTCGGCACAGAAAGTCTATCTTGATCTGCATCGGGTAGCCAAGCCACCCGAAGACATCGATGTTGTCCCACCCCTCCTTGTTATCACCGCGGGGCGGGTAGTAGTTGATGCGGACCTTGTGGTAGATCTTGCCGTAGAGCTCCGGGTAGAGTTTCGGTTGGAGGATGTGCTCCAACACGCCTAGCTTCGATTCCTCTTTCGTCTTGAAACTCTCGGGGTCATCGAGGACCTCACCGTCCCGGTTTCCGAGGATATTCGTGGAAAACCAGCCGTTCAGCCCCAGCATGCGCGCCTTGAAGCCGGGCGCCAGGATGGTCTTCATCAACGTCTGGCCTGTTTTGAAATCCTTGCCGGCGATAGGCACGCGCTTCGCCCCCGCCAGTTCGCGCATGGCCGGCAGATCCACGGTCAGGTTCGGTGCACCGTTGGCGAACGGAACGCCCTCCTGAATCGAGGCATAGGCGTAGATCATCGACGGCGCGATCCCGGGGTCGCTGCTATCGAGGCCCTTCTCGAAGGCGTCGAGCGATTGGTGCACCGGGCCGGGGCTCATGTAGATCTCCGTCGAAGCGCACCACACCGTGACCAACCTGTCGCACCCCTTCTCTCGTTTGAAGCGGCGAATGTCTTCCCGCAACGCCTCGGCGAGCTCCCGCTTGCTCTTGCCCTTCTTCACGTTTTCGCCGTGCAGCTTCTTCACGTAGTCCTGCGAGAACACCGCTGGCATGGGCTCGATGCCGCGCAGGAAATCGCCGACCTCACGGAGGTGCGCCTCCCGCAACACGCCAGCCGTCTGCGCCGACTTCAGTCCATCGTCGGGGATGGGGTCCCAGGCGCCGAACTCCAGATCCTCGAGATTCGCCAGCGGCACGAAGTCCTTGATCAGCGGCTTGCGGTCCTCCGTGCGCTTGCCCAACCTGATGGTACCCATCTGCGTGAGTGAACCAATCGGTCGACCCAGATTACGCCGTGACGCTTCCACCCCTGCCACGAACGTCGTCGCCACCGCTCCGAGCCCAGGCAACAGGATACCGAGCTTCCCCTTGGGCTGCTTCAGTTGCACCTGCTCTGTCGCGTTCACGTACTCTCCTCTCGATTTGGCTCGTCAATTCCCGCCGGCGGAAGAGCGCGTGTCCGAGGACACAAATGCCGACTCACCCTTCGGCGCGCGTGTGTTCTGATAGACCCAGATGATTCGATGAATCGCCGTCAGATTCGTCAGCGCCGCCACGGCAAAGATCACGAGCCGCAATGCCAGGCCTGAATCGCTGCCTCCGAAGATCAGACTCGCCAGCCCGATGGCGACGACGCGCTCGCCACGCTGCATCAGGCCGACCTTGCAATCGATGCCCAGCGCTTCGGCCCGGGCGCGCGTGTAGCTGATCATCAGCGAGCCGCCCATCGCCAGCATGATCGCGTAAATCGTGCTCACGTCTCCGAGCTCGACACGGTAGTCGTTGTAGAGCGACAGCAGACCCAGGTACACCGCGATCTCGGAGATTCGATCCAGGGTCGAGTCGTAAAACGCGCCGAACTTCGATGCCAGTCCCGTGGCTCGCGCGACGCGACCGTCAAAGACATCGAAGACACCGCCCAGCAATATGAGGACCCCCGCGGTCCGGATGTGATTGGTGTGGAAGGCGAAGGCCGAGCTCATCGTGACGAGGAACCCGATTGTGCTCAACGCGTTGGGGTGAACACGGTTGCGAATCATGGCGTCGATGATCGGACGCAATACAGCGATCAAGCGGCGCTCAACAGCCTGTCTCATATCGTATACGGACGGCATCTCGGCGGCTTCCTTCTCTGGGTTTCGACTGCCCCGACGGCCGGCGACGTTCCCGAGCCTCGTCCTCAGACGTCGATGGTGTTCCCTACACCCGCTCGGCCAAAACGATGCGATCGGATCCGGTCAAATCTCGCTCCAGCCGTTCGCCGACATAGCGGCCGCTTCGCCGGATCGACGCCAGCGTGGCGTCCGCGACTCCCGGAGCGATCTCCAGAGCCAGGAGTCCCCCCAGCTCCAGATGGTCGGGAGCGATGGCAACGATCCGCTCGATGACCTCCAGACCCGTAGGCCCCGCATAGAGGGCCACGCTCGGCTCCCACTCGCGCACCTCAGCGGCCAGCGTGGCGGCTTCCGCTTCTGCTATGTAAGGCGGATTGGACACGATGACGTGAAAGCGCTCTTCCGGCTCGATTGCTTCGAACAGCGATCCGCAGCGCAAATCCAGTCGTCGCTCGAGCCCGGCTTCTCTCGCGTTTATCGCGGCAACTTTCAGGGCCTCGGCGGATATGTCAACAGCCACCATCCGATCGAACGAGCCCTCGCGCACCAGACTGATCGCTATGGCGCCCGAGCCGGTTCCGACATCGAGCCCCCGGAGTCCTTCCCTACCCCGACACCACTCGAGCACACACTCGACCAGTTGTTCGGTCTCGGGACGTGGGATCAGCACCGAGCGATCGACCTGGAGCCACAAGTCGCGAAAGGCGGCCCGCCCCTCGACGTACTGCAACGGCTCGCCGGCGAGACGCCGAGCCAGTCGCGATTCGTACTCGGCCAGTTCGGACCCCTGCAACGGCCGGTCGTGCTGCAGCGCCAGCGAGCCCGGCGTCAGCTCCAGCACGCCGGCGAGAAGGAAGAGAGCCTCACGCCGGGCGCTTGCGGCGGACCGCCTGGCCAAAATCTCGCTGCCACGCTGCAGAACCGCGCGCACCGATACCGGCGCGGTCGCATCGTTGGAGTCCGAGTCGCCCGCCTGTTCCGCCGGCCGGCGACTCATGCGCTCAGCCGCTCCTCGCGCCGCGCAACCCGCAATTCTCGCAGCAACTCGTCCAGATCGCCGTCCAGTATCTCCTGCAGACGATGCAAAGTCAGGCCGATCCGGTGGTCGGTGACCCGGCTCTGAGGAAAGTTGTAGGTTCGGATCTTCGCCGAACGGTCGCCCGTGCCGACCTGCATACGGCGTTGTCGGGCCCGCTCCGCTTCCTGCTCCGCGATCTTCAGGTCCAGCAATCGGCTGCGCAACACCTTCATGGCGCGAGCCTTGTTCTTGTGCTGCGACTTCTCGTCCTGGCAGGTCACGACAAGCCCCGTCGGCTCGTGCGTGATGCGCACGGCGGAATCCGTTGTGTTGACGCTCTGCCCTCCAGGGCCGGAGGAGCGGAAGACATCGATCTTCAAGTCTTCAGGATCGATCTCGATGTCGACTTCCTCCGCCTCCGGCAGAACGGCGACCGTCGCCGCCGACGTATGGATACGTCCCTGACTCTCGGTCTCGGGCACACGCTGGACGCGGTGCACGCCGGACTCGTTGCGCAAGGTGCCGAACGCGTTCTTGCCGCGCACGATGAAAGCGATCTCTTTGATGCCGCCCAGTACACCCTCGCTGGTGGACAGGACTTCCACCCTCCAGCCGTTCTTCTCGGCGAACCGTTTGTACATGCGGTACAGGTCCGCCGCAAAGAGGCCCGCCTCGTCTCCACCGGTCCCGGCCCGAATCTCGATCACCGCTGCCCGGTCGTCCAATGGGTCGCGCGGTATCAGCAGCTCGCGCACTTCCTTTTCCAACCGCTCGAGCTTCTCCTCCAAATGCGTGATTTCTGCCTGGGCCAGCTCGCGCAGGTCGGCGTCTTCGGCGCTCTCGCTCAGTTCTCTAGCCTCGGACAACTCGCGCCTGACGCGGATGAACCGTGCGCCCACCTCCGCGACTTGTTCGAGACTGGAATGCTCCCGGCCTGCCTCCCGCAACCGTTCGGGATCCGAGATGACACGCGGGTCGGCTAACTGGTGACCGAGCTCCTCACGGCGCTCGAGAGCCGCCTGAACTTTCGCTTCCAAAACGTCTAGATTTGACATGGGAGAGCCGCAGCCGACGCGGCCGGAGCCACCGGATTACTCTTCCGTCGTCGCGTCGCTCGCAGAGCCGGCCACCGCTTCGGACGCCGGCTTCGTCTTGGCCTTCTTCGACCCCGGTCCCTTGCTCTTGTCGTACTTGCGGCGGAAGCGCTCCACCCGCCCGGCCGTGTCCACGAGCTTCTGTCGGCCGGTGAAGAATGGGTGGCAACGCGAGCAAATCTCTACGTGGATGGAATCGATCGTGGACCGCGTCGTGAACGTGTTGCCGCACGCGCAGGTGACCACAGTAGTCTTGTATTCGGGGTGAATTCCTTCTTTCATCCCACTACCCTGAGATCCGAGTTTTCGCAAGAAAAGTAACGGCCCCCAACGGGGCCGCCGTCCCGTGGGTAAATCTAGCAGGCCATCCGCCGGGGGCAAGCGGAAAGCCAGCCAGGGCCTTCCCGTAGTTTTGTAATCAAACTTACTACGAGCGAGCCCCTCGCTCCTCCCTTCGACCCCGCCACCACGACACCGCCAAGACCACTACCGCGGTCACGGCAGCGAGCCAGCCGCTCCAGTCGCCGAGCCGCGCATAGACGGTCAGGCCGTCGGTGGTCTCGACCGTCGCGACGCGCGCGGCCGGCTGAAAGAGCGGCGTCCTTTCGCTACGGCGACCTCGCGGATCGATGAAGAGCGAGACGCCGGTGTTGGCCGCGCGAGCAACTCCGATGCGGTTCTCGATCGCGCGCATTACCAGGTGCGCGGGGTGCTGGAACAGGGCGCTCGTGCGGCTCCAGATCGGCCGCTCGCGTCCAAACCATGCATCATTGGTGATGTTGACAAGGAAGTCGGCGCCCTCCCGTCTGTAGGTCCGGGAGAGCTGGGGGAAGATCGACTCGTAACAGATCAGGACGCCGAATCGCGCTCGATCAACGTTCATTACGGGCTCCTCACGCCCACGACCGAAACCGCCGAAGTAGTGGAGGAACGCAGCCAGGTCGCCGAGAAGGGGAACCTGCCGGCCGCGAAGCTTCACCCGTAGTCGGCGAATCCAGTGAACGGGAATGAACGGCACGCGCTCGACGATGGGAACTAGATAATGCTTGCGATACACACCCGCCGGTGAGCCTCGGCGGTCCAAGAAGAGGGCCGCGTTGTACGCGTCGTAGTCGAGGTCATCGTGGCCATAGCGCTCGAAGTCGTGCGCACCGAATAGAATGGCGACATGGTGATCCCGCGCCATCATTCGCGACCAGTTCATCCACTCGTCGGCCAGCCGAAAGTAGTTGGGAAGCGCTGTCTCGGGCCAGACGATCAAATCGACATCCGGCGAGTCGCTCAGCGCCGCCCGCGTCAAATTGTCGAGGGCGGTGCGACTGCTATCCTCTGCGACCTCTCGTTCGAGCTTCAGGTCTTCCGGGATGTTGGGCTGGACGACCAGGACGCGGGCCGCGGGCCGAGTCTCGAGAGTCTGCCAGCGAATCAGCGAATACCCGACGGGAAGGAGGATCAGAGCGGCGAGAGCGAGGGACCATCGCTGCCAGCGAACTCGCCAACCTCCCAACCACCATTCCGCCAGGAGCCCATTGATCGCCACCAGCCAGACGGTCACGCCGCGAGCGCCCGCGATATCAGCGAATCCGATCAGCGCCGGGAAGCCGGTGAGCGAGTGTCCGAGTCCCAACCAGGGAAAGGCGAGATCGCCGAGGTGGGCGCGCAGCCATTCTGCCGTCGTCCAAAAGATCGGCAGCGATATCCAGAACGGTATGGAGTGCCGCACCCGAACATGGTGTATCGCCCACCCGGCAAGTGAGAGGAAGCCGGAGAGCACCACCACCGTAATCAGGTATCCGAGCAGGGACAACCAAGTGTAGAAGACCAAAGCGGTGAACAACCAGTATAGCAATGTTCCGTAGAAGACGACGCCCATCCAAAAACTACCGCGTCGAACCGAAGCCGAGCCCGTCGAGTCGTCCGGAAGACCGGCGACGAAGATGAGGTAGGGGACCAGCGCCACGAACGGAGGCAACAGCAGATGGAAGGGCGGAAACGACAGGGTGAGCAGGAGGCCACTGAGTGCCGGAAGGCCGATCTCTTTTCCGCGCGGCAGCACCGGGTGTCTCACAGCACGATCTCTTTGCCCTCTTCCGACGATTCATAGCAAGCGTCGACGATTCCGAGCAGCACCTCCTGCTCTCCGGGCAGCGGTTCTTTGCTACGGCCGTGCACCACATTGAAGAAGTACTCGAGCTCGCGCCGATATGAGGCTCTGTACAGGTTATCGGTGCCCGGTTCCACCCTGGGCGTCACATCGACGATCTTGCCTCCCGCCTCGTGCTGAAGGATGAACGGCGAAAGCGATCCGAAACCGGAAGATCCCAGCGCCGCGAGGGTATGGCGATCTTCGACGGCGGCGAGATCCCAACTCACCTCGACGCTACAGGTCACATTGCCCTCGAGCCTGAGCAAGACGACGGCGGAGTCTTCAACCCCGTCCCCGTCCCGGTCACTGAGATAGGCTGTCAGGCGCTCGGGAACGGGATAATCCAGCAGCCAGAGGCAAGCGTCGAGATTGGTGACGCCGAGGTCCAACAATACGCCGCCACCCTGTTCGCGTTTTCGACGCCACTCGCTGATCCGAGGCCGCCGAGCGCGCCGTCGTTGCCAGCTGGAATACAGATGGAACACTTCGCCCAACTCGCCGGCCTGAATGAAGCGCTTCAATGCCCAAGCATCGGGTCGATACCGGTGATTATTGGCAACCATCAGACTGCGACCGGTATCCTTCGCGACCTTCAGTGTCTGAGCGACCTGCGCGCGGTTGATGCCCAGGGGCCGCTCACAGAGAACATCCAACCCCGCTTGCAGCGCCAGCTGCGTGTGCTCCGCGTGCAGGTAATTCGGCGTGCACACGATCACAGCACGCAACCCGGGGTGTTCGAGGACTTCCGCGAGCGACCCGTAGACCGCCGGTCCGCCGAGGCGCTCGGCCACCAGTTCGGCCTTGATTTGGTTCTGATCGCAGAGCGCGACGATCCGCGTATCAGCTCGCTCGGACAAAAGAGGAATATGGACGAGCTGGGCGATGGAGCCGCAGCCGATTACGCCGACTTCTACACCATTCGAGTCAGCCATGGCGAACAATCTCGATCATCTTTTCCCGGGCCGGTCAGATCTCTTCTTGCCAATCCGGCATGAAGGAGACCGTGGGCGCCGCACCCTTACCCCGTTCGGGATCAGGCTCGGTTTCCTCTATCAGCTCCAACAGCGCATCGACGATCTTCGATTCGGGTACCTTGCGGGCGACCTCGCCTCTCACATACAGCAGACCCTCTCCTTTACCGCCGGCGATCCCGATATCCGCCTCGCGTGCCTCGCCCGGGCCGTTCACGGCGCAGCCCATCACCGCAACGGTGAGCGGCTTGCGGATGTTACGAGTCCTCTCCTCCACCTCCTGCGCCAGACGGATCAGATCGACTTGCAGGCGACCGCAGCCCGGGCAAGCGACGATCCTAATGCTCTCGCGGCGCAGATCCAGCGACTCGAGGATGGTGCGCGCTGCGTGAACCTCCTCGACGGGGTCGGCTGACAGTGAAACGCGCACCGTATCCCCGATCCCCTCGGCCAGCAGCGTGCCGATCCCGATCGCCGACTTGATGTTTCCGGCGCGCGGCGTGCCCGCCTCGGTGACACCCAGATGGAGCGGATAAGGAAACTCCCTAGCTGCCAGGCGGTAGGCGGCGATCATCAACGGCACATGCGAGGCCTTGAGCGAAATGACGATGTCCTCGAAGCCGGCATCCTCGAGAATCTGGACGTGCCGTCTCGCGCTTTCGACCATCGCCTCCGCGGTGGGGTGCCCGTGCCTGACGAGCAGGTCGCGTTCCAGCGAGCCGGCATTCACTCCGATGCGGATCGGGAGACCCCGCTCGCGAGCGGCGTCGACGACCGCTCGCACGCGCGACGCCTTCCCAATGTTTCCGGGATTCAGCCGTAGTTTCGCCACGCCCGCTTCGGCGGCTGCGATGGCCAGCTGGTAGTTGAAGTGGATATCCGCGACGAGTGGAACGGGCGAGCTACGCACCAGTTCGGGCAAGTGGGCGGCCGCCGCTTCGCTGGGCACCGCCGTCCGCACGATGTCGACTCCCGCCTCGGCCAAGCGACAAATTTCGTCGATGGACGCGGCGACATCCACCGGGCTCGCCAGCGTCATCGACTGAATCGAGATCGGGGCGCCAGCGCCGATCGGTATCTCCCCCACCATCACCCGACGGGTGCGCTCTCGGTGGGTAACGTCGGTATATGTGGAACCCTGCCTCATCGATTATCTCATTGCCGGTTTGCGGTCCATCGCCAATGCCCGACGCTGGCCGGAATCTATCCTGCGTCCGCCGCTTCCGCGAGCGCGCGATCGACGACTTCCAGCGTCTCGTCGATGTCGGCTTCGCTGTGGGCCGTGGACACGAAGCCAGCCTCGAAGGGTGAGGGAGCGAAGAAGACACCGCCCGCCAGACACCCCTGGTAGTACGCCGAAAAGAGCTCTCGGTTCACCTTCTGGGCGTCATCGAAATTGCGGACTGGCCCCTCGCAGAAGAAGACGCCCCACATCGACCCCGCCACCGAGCCCGCTGCGGGAACGCCGTGCCGGCCCGCCGCGTCGACGATCCCGTCGACCAGCCGCCGGGCGTGATTTTCGAGCTGTCTGTAAGGATCGTCCCGCTCGAGGACCGCGAGCTGCGCCAGTCCAGCCGCCATGGCCACGGGGTTGCCCGAGAGGGTGCCCGCCTGATACACGTCGCCTTGTGGAGCTATGCGCGACATGATCTCGCGCCGCCCGCCGTAGGCTCCGACGGGGAATCCGCCTCCGATCACCTTGCCCAACGTCGTCAGATCGGGCTGTACACCATACCGCTCCTGCGCACCGCCCAGCGCCACCCGGAATCCGGTCATGACCTCATCGAGTATCAACAAAGCGCCGACACGCTCCGTCTCCTCTCGCAGGAAACCGAGAAAGCCCGCCTCGGGAGCGATGAGACCGGCGTTTCCGATCACCGGCTCCACGATGACTGCGGCAAGGTCGTCAGCGTGCTCGTTCATCGCGCTCAGTACGGCCCCCTTGTCGTTGAAGGGTACCGTCAACGTCAGACGCGTGATCTCTTCTGGGACGCCAGGCGAGGCCGGGAGTCCGAGAGTGGCGAGCCCTGAACCTGCTTTGGCCAGGAACGAATCGCCGTGACCGTGATAGCAGCCCTCGAACTTCAGGATCGCGTCACGGCCGGTGTAGGCGCGCGCCAAACGCACAGCCGACATGGTGGCCTCGCTCCCGCTGTTCACGAAGCGCACCAGCTCGAGCGCTGGCATGATCTGGGTCAACTTCTCGGCGAGCTCGACTTCGGCACGCGTCGGAGTGCCATAATGTGTACCCTTGCTCACGGCGCGCTGAACGGCTTCGGTCACCTCGGGGTGCGCGTGGCCGAGGATGAGCGGGCCCCACGACAATACGTAGTCTATGTACTCGAAGCCATCGACATCACGTAGCCGGGATCCGCTTCCACTCTCGCTGAAGAAGGGCTGGCCGCCGACCGCGCCAAAAGCGCGCACCGGCGAATTCACTCCTCCGGGCGTCACGTTGCTGGCGCGCTCGAACAATTCGCGCGAAACCTTTCCGGGTCTCATCGTCCCCACGCGGTCTGAAGGTCGAGTGATGTGGTTTCAACGTAATCGGTCGGTTGACCCGCCGGGCGCAGCAGCTCGTTGGCCATCGCCCACAAGTCTGCGTCGTCGGCATCCACTACGGTCGCTACAGCCAAGTCGCCGGAAGCCAGATCGAGATCGGATGCCGTAATGTAGGTCAGCCCGTCGATCTCGAAGGCCTGTGCACGGCAGCGACCCTCCAGACCCTCCATCACATCACCGTTTGCCGCCCGATCGATGATGACCTCGACCCGTTGTCCGATCTTGTCCCGATAGCGCCCGGCCACGATCGAGCGCTGCAGCTCCTGCACGCGAGAAAGGCGCTCGCGCTTGACTGACTCGGGCACCGGATCCAGCAGCCTCTCGCCGGCCGTACCCGGCTGCGGCGAATAGGCGAACGCTCCCAAGTGATCGAACTGGACCTCGCCCATGAAGTCGAGCAGCTCCTCGAAGTCCTCGTCGCTCTCGCCGGGGAACCCCACGAGGACCGTGGTGCGGATCGTCAGGTCGGGGATCTCCGAACGCAGCCAAGCGATCTTCTCCTTGAGCCGGTCCGGCCGCTCGGGTCGGCGCATGAGCTCGAGCATGCGCGGGCTGGCGTGCTGGATCGGCATATCGATATACGACAGCAGGCGCCGCTCCGATGCCATCAGTTCCACGAGTTCCGGGCGCAGTCCGGCGGAGTAGATGTAGAGCAGTCGGAACCAGGGTATTTGCGTGGCCTCGACGAGCCGTTCGACCAGGTGATGAAGGCCGATCCGGCCATCCAGGTCACGACCGTAGTGGGCAAGGTCCTGCGCGACGAGATTCAGCTCCACCACGCCCCTCGCCTCCAGCGCCCGCGCTTCTTCCACCAACCGCTCGAGCTCGAAGGAACGATGGCGGCCCCGCCAGATCGGGATGGCGCAAAACGCGCACTTGTGGTCACATCCCTCGCTGACCTTGAGATACGAAAGGTGCCGCAAGCCGCCAACGGGCAGGCGAGAACCGGGATGCCGAGATTCACGCTCATCGAGCAAGCCGCGCATCACGAGCTGCGGGACGAGATCGGGAAGATCCTGCAGACCGAGGAAGAGATCCACTTCGGGGAGCGACCGCTGCAACTCCCGGCGGTAACGTTCGACCATACAGCCGACGGCGACCAAGGCTCGGACACTACCGTTCCCCTTCAGGCGCGCCGCCTCGAGCAGTGTCTCGATCGACTCCTGCTTGGCCGCATCGATGAAGGCACACGTGTTGACGATCAGGAGTTCCGCGTCTGCGGGTTCCGATTCATACACCGCGCCATGCCCGACGAGTGTGGCGAGAATTCGCTCGGAGTCCACTGTGTTCTTGTCACAGCCGAGCGTTATGACGGAGAACTTCACCGAGTGAACACCTCCACACCCGGAGGCGGGGAGAAATGGAAGAGGTCGTTCGGCAGGTCGATCCCGGCCTGGACGTTGCTCAACGTTATGGTTCGGATAGTCTCATTCTCTTCATAGACCTCGAACTTTCTCACCAGGTAGTCGCTCGCATCGACCCAGACCCTCACCAACGTGTAAGGCGCCTCGAACTTCGGCACCAGCGAAAGGAGATGTGCCGGGCGGCCATCCACCGGCTCACTGCCCACGTAGGTGGCGACGTATCGTTCGGTGGGATTCACCAGGAACTGCCCCCCCAGCGTCGCGCCCTCCGCGGACTGATTGATCGCGGTCTTGATGACCTGCCCGGGCTGCGCACTGGGATAGTACATCCAGAAGAACTCGCCGTCAGCGACCAACATGTCGCCCTCGGGCTGGTCGAACTTCATCAAGAAATAGTTCGGCTTCTTCTGAAAGACGGTGCCACGTCCCTCCTTCTCCCGTTCCAGGGCCCTGATCTCGATCTTCTGGACGAACTCGGAGCGAACCGTCGTAACGGCATGGTAAGCCTCCGCCGCCTTCGCGAGGACTTCCTCAGCCCTTTCGTCGACCTGAGGCTGAGCGCCCAGCATGGCAGCCAGGGCAACAGGCAGAATTCGCATCGTATCAATCATTTCTATCAGACCCGCTCTCTTCCATCTGCAACGGCGCAGATTCTTTCCAAGTCTTGAAGTGTAACCAATACCTCTCTGGGTTTCGACCCCTCGGACGGCCCGACGATCCCCGCCTGCTCCAACTGATCGACTATGCGGGCGGCGCGGCCGTAGCCGACCTTGAGACGCCTTTGCAGCAGGCTGGTCGAGCCTTGTTGATGCTGAACCACAACTTCGGCCGCGCGCCGGAACAACGGATCACGATCCTCGACGCTATCGGCGCCGACCCCGAGTTCGGCTTCCTCGAGCTCTCGCTGACGAACCTCTTCGAGTATGTCTTCCTCCGCCTTCGCCCGCTCCGCCTCCTCCGCCTTCGCCCGATACCATTCCATGAGCCGCTCGGTGTCCTCGGTCGAAACGAACGTGCCTTGCAGACGAACCGGTTCGGCTTGGCCTGGCGGCATGAACAGCATGTCACCGTTGCCCAGTAGGGTCTCCGCCCCATTCTGGTCGATGATCGTGCGGCTGTCGACTTTCGAGGCCACGCGAAACGCGGCACGACACGGGAAGTTCGCCTTGATCAGTCCCGTGATCACGTTCACCGACGGTCGCTGCGTCGCGACCACGAGATGAATACCCGTGGCACGGGCCTTCTGTGCCAGATAGGCCAAGGGCCGTTCCACCTCGGACTGCACCGTCATCATCAGGTCGGCCAGCTCGTCGATCACCAGTACGACGTACGGCAGTATCTCCGGCTGTTCCAGGACACCGCCACCGTGGGAATCGGGGATACGAAGTGTGGCCCCACGAGCAATCCTCGTGTTGAACTCGCGCAGGTTGCGGCAGCCGTTCGTGGACAGCCACTCGTAGCGCCGCTCCATCTCGTAGACCAACCACTTGAGCACAGACGCTGCGTCGTTGTTGTCGGTGACCACCGGATGCCGTAGGTGGGGCAGTACGTTGTAGCCGCCCAGCTCGACCATCTTGGGATCGATCAGCAGCAGACGAAGCTGCTCGGGAGCATAGCGATAGACCAGACTGGATATGATGGCGTTGATGCAGACGGACTTGCCCGAGCCCGTCACGCCCGCGATCAACAGGTGCGGCATTTGGGCCAGGTCATAGACATTCGACCGCCCGTTGACGTCCTCGCCCAGCGCCAGCGGCAACTGCGCGCGACTGGTCCGGTAAGCGGCGGCACCGAGTATCTCCCGGAGATAGACGACCTTGCGGGCCGGATTCGGGACCTCGACGCCGACGGCTCCTTTGCCCGGTATTGGAGCGATGATCCTGACGGAGGGAGCCTTGAGCGCCAGTGCCAGGTCGTCCGCCAAAGCCGCGATCTTGCCTACCTTCACGCCGGAGGCCGGTACGACCTCGAACTGCGTGACCACCGGACCGGTGGTGCGACCGGAGATCGTACCCTCCACCTTGAAAGTGCGAAGCGTCTCGACCAGCCTGACACCCAATCTGTCCAGCGCCGCGGCACTGACGGTGTACTTCTGGGCGGGCGGCGGCTCGAGAAGTTCCAGCGGCGGCAACTCCGAGCCAGGCAGATCGGCAACGGGAACCACCTCTTGCTCCGCCTTCGACATCCTCTTGTTGCTGACTCGCTGGGACGTTCCAGGCTGGAGCGGCGGGGCGGGTTCCTGAGCCACCTGGCCATCGGGTTCATGCGCGACCTCTCCCGCATCGCCGGCAAACCGTCCGATGAGACGCCGGGTCCACGGTCCCACGACCTCGCCGATGCCGTGCCAGACGCCCGAGAGCCACGCGCCAACTTCTACCACCATCTCCGCCGCCCGTCTCGCTCCTTTGCCCACGGAGATCGTGCCCCGCTTGAGCCCCGTCGCAGCGCGGGCGATCGCCCTGAACGGCCCCAGCCCCAGCACGGCGATGATGCCGACGATCAGGAGAGCGGTAAGCAAGAGCCCCGCTCCCAGCCAGCCGACGGCCGAGACGAGAGCATCGCTCAACCAAGCGCCGTACGCTCCACTCACCCAGGCAGCAGCGCCGACCGCAGGCAAGGCGAGAGATGCCGAGAGCGGTGGGGCGAGAAGGAGAAGGATCGAGAAGAATAGGGTCCAGCGGACCGCCTCACGCCGTTCCAGTGCGCCGAGACCCCACACCCCCCACATGACCAGCAGCACGGGCACCGTGGCGGCGCTCACTCCGAGGGCACCGACCAGAGCGGCGGAAGCCATCGCCCCGACCGGTCCGACGATGTTGCCCGAGGGGAACAGGCTACCGGATTCGGCGCCGAACAATCCGACCGGTACCAGGCTGAGCAACGTGAAAGCACCGACGGTGATCAGGCCGACGCCGATCAGTACACGTTGAATTCGATCATACCCGCCGTCGCCCATCTCTCACCTCATCACGACCAACTGTCTACCCACGCGGGTTGCCGCATCGACTTCGAATTGTTCAGCGTTCGCTCATCCGGGAGTCCCCGCGCTGGCAACTTTCCGATTGAAACGCTCCAAGAAGTTCGTATCCACATCTCCGGCGCGGAAGTCTGGATGATCGAGAACCTCTGACAGGAACGAGATCGTCGTCTCCACCCCCTCGATCACGAACATCTCCAACGCGAGCCGGGCCCTGGCGATGGCTTCGTCGCGCGACCGTCCCCTGACGATCAGCTTCGCGATCAGTGAATCGTAGTACGGCGGAATGGCGTAACCACTGTAGACGTGCGTATCGACCCGCACGCCAGGCCCGCCGGGGGTGTGGAAGGTCGTGATCGTCCCGGGATTGGGTCTGAAGTCCTTCTTCGGGTCCTCGGCGTTGACGCGGCACTCAATGGCGTGGCCGCGCAGTTCCACTCCGTCAGGAACCGCCAGCTTCTCGCCTGCCGCAACCTTCAACTGCTCTTTGACCAGATCGTAGCCGGTCACCTCCTCGGTGACCGGGTGCTCGACCTGGATCCGCGTGTTCATCTCGAGGAAGTAGTAATTCCCGTCGCGGTCGAGTAGGAACTCTACCGTTCCGGCGCCGACGTACCCGATCGCCTCGACACCGCGAACGGCGGCCGCGCCCATCTCGCTCCGCAGAGCCGACGTCAGCGCCGGGCTGGGCGACTCCTCGATGAGTTTCTGGTGACGGCGCTGGATCGAGCAATCACGCTCGCCCAGATGCGTGGTGTTGTTGTAACGATCGCCGAGAACCTGAATCTCGACATGCCGTGCGCCTTCAACGAGTTTCTCGACATACAGGTCGCCGCTCCCGAACGCCGCCTCCGCCTCCCTCGCCGCCATCGTGAACAGGCCATCGAACTCTGCGGCGCTGCGCGCGATGCGCATACCCTTGCCACCGCCGCCGGCCTTCGCCTTGATCATCACCGGAAAGCTGATCTCCTCAGCCAGTTTGCGTCCCAGGCGCGCGTCAGTCAGCGCCTCTTCAGTTCCGGGGACAACGGGGACTCCGGCCTCGATCATCGACCGCCGAGCGGCGACCTTGTCCCCCATCCGCCGGATCTGCTCCGAGGTCGGGCCGACGAAGACGATCTCTGAGCGCTCGCAGATCTCCGCGAAGTCGCCGTTCTCAGCAAGGAAACCGTATCCCGGATGTATCGCGTCGGCGCCGGTGATCTCGGCGGCGGCGATGATTCGCGGGATATTGAGATAGCTGTCCGTCGGGCGCGGAGGACCGATGCAGACAGCCTCGTCAGCGAAGCGGACGTGTAGCGATTCGTTGTCGGCCTCGGAGTGGACAGCAACGGTCGCAACACCCAATTCGCGGCAGGCCCGGATGACGCGGAGCGCGATCTCTCCGCGGTTGGCGATCAGCACTTTTTGGAACAAAATCTATCCCTCGCTGAAGTCTCCGAGCGGCGCGGCTCGAGTGCTCAAGCCCGGGTCCTAGTCGGGCAGAATGCGGAAAAGCACCTGACCATACTCGACGGGTTCGGCGTTTTCGACAGTGATCTCCTTGATGACCCCGCTGACCTCGGCTTCCAGTTCGTTCATCAACTTCATCGCCTCCAGGATGCAGAGGGTCTGGCCGACCTTGACGTGATCTTCCACATCCACATACGGGTCCGCATCGGGCGCCGGCGCCCGATAGAAAGTGCCGACCATGGGAGACACAAC
>JASFLD010000024.1:0-16217 GCA_050118275.1 Gemmatimonadales bacterium | reverse complement strand
GTTCTGCTGGATATCGGCGGTCAGCGAGCTGAGGCTCTGGGCCGCGCTCCGCAGGTCCTGGTAGAGGCCCGGGTCGTTGACCAGCAGGCCGACGGTGCCTTCGCCGCTGTCGATCTTCTCCAGGACGGAGGAGATCGACTCGGCGGATTGCTGGAGGGTCACCGCGGTCTCCGACATTCGCGCCGCCGTGGCCTCGATGTCGGCCATCGTCTGCTGTACCTCGATCCCCTCGAGCTTGCCCTGCAGCTCTTCCGATGTCTGCCGCAGGCTGCGACTCAGCGCGGCGAACTCGTCACCGTTCTCGCGCAGCAACTGCTCGAGCTCGGCGAGGGCGCGGCGGAGCGATGCGAGGCTGCCGTGCACGTCGGCGATGGTGGTGTCGGCCAGCAGCGATTGGACCTGTACGAGGACCGCGTCGGCGCGGGTCCCGAGGTCCGAGGCGACTTCGACCAGTCCCGTGGCGACGCCGGCCGCCAGCGTGTCGCCATCGGCGGCCAACGTCTGCGAGGTTCCGGGTCGGAGGATGACAAGGACGTCACCGAAGAAACCGGCCGACTCCACCAGCACCTTCGAGTCGACTGGCAACTCCAGGTCACGGTGTAACCACAGACTCAGGACGATGCGATCGGCCGTCTGCAGGTGGACCGAGCGGACCACGCCCACCTCGACGCCGGAGAGGTTCACCCGATCGCCCCGCTCGAGTCCGCCCGAATGATCGAGCACGGCGTAGACGGTGAAACCGCGCTCGCCCAGCGGCTGGCCGGTCAGCCAGTAGTAGCCCCAGGTGAGCACGACCGCACTGATGATCACGAACAGCCCGATCCACAACTCGAGTTTCTTGCTGCGCCGCCGCGCCACTGTCGCCCCCTGTGCCCTAGGCCGCGAAGATGGTCTCTTCCGATGGGTTCACGAACTTCTGCACTACAGGGTCATCGCTGTTGCGGAACTCGTCCACGGTCCCCTCGAAGCGGATCTTCGCCTTGTAGAGCAGGGCGACGCGATCCGCCACCCGGTATGCGTTTTCCAGGTCGTGGGTGACGACTATGCTGGTGACCCCGATCTCGTCCTGCAGCTGCGATATCAGCCTGCTGATGATGAACGCGTTCTCCGGATCGAGTCCCGTGGTCGGCTCGTCGTACAGCAGGTAGCGCTGGTGTCCCGCAAAGGCCCGCGCGATGGCCACCCGCTTCTGCATGCCGCCCGACAGCTCGATCGGATAGAGGTCGGCGACCTGCGGGTCCAGGTTCACCAGGCGCAGGCACTCCGCCACGCGCATATCGCATTCGCTCCTGGCATGACGGCAGCCGTCGATGTCCATGCCGAGCTGGATGTTCTCCCCGACACTCAGCGAGTCGAACAGCGCCGAGCCCTGGAAGACGTAACCGACTCGCTGGCGGACCTGGTTGAGCTGGCGGATGTTCGCGTCGGGGATCGAGACGCCGTCGACGATCACATCGCCCGCGTCCGGGTCGATCAGCCCGATGATGTGCTTGATCAGCACGCTCTTCCCCGTCCCGGACGGACCGAACAGGGCCGTCGTCACTCCTTCCGGCACCTGCAGAGACACTTCGTCGAGGATGACCTTGTCTCCGAAAGCTTTGCTGAGGCCGATTATGTTGATCATACTTCCCTGCTCTTCACTGCCGGTGCCGCCGCACGACGCGCGAGCGGCATATCAACGAACTACCCGAATGCTTTCAGCAATCGTGCCAACACCGCGTCCCAGAACATGATGGCCACCGTGCCGGTGACGACGACCGCCGTGGTCGTACGGCCCACACCCTCGGCACCGCCGGATGCCCGCAGGCCAATGTAGCAACCGATGAACGTGATCGTCGCGCCGAATACGGCGGCCTTGATCAGGCCGAACCAGAGGGCAAAATCGTGAAAATACGACTGCGCCCCGTAGATGAACTCGGCGCTGGTGATCGGTAGCGACAGCAGCGCGCCCAGCCAGCCGGCTCCGATCCCGACGAAATCTGCTATGACCACCAGCGGCGGCAACATCAGGGTTCCGGCCAACACGCGCGGGACCACCAGCTGCTCGACCGGGTCACGGCCCACGGCGCGCAACGCATCGACCTGTTCGGTCACGACCATCGTGCCCAGCTCCGCGCCAATGCGGGCGCCGATGCGTCCCACCAGGACCAGCGCCGTCACCAGCGGTCCCAGTTCGGTCAGCACGCTGGCTGCGACCACGCTGCCCACCACCCAGATCGGCACCGTGCCGGTGAACTGATAGCCGCTCTGCTGCGAGGTGACCGCGCCGGACAGCGCCGCGACGAGGATCACGACGGGCAAGCTGCTGATCCCCATGTCGTACATCTGGACGAGCAGGGCGCGATAGTAACGGTGCGGGCGGGCCAGGGCCATCGAAAACTGGCCGGCGAGCACGGCGCTGGCGGCCGCGTGTTGCAGCGACAGCACGACCCCGGCGCCCAGCGCCTCGGGGATCCGAGTCAATATATGGCCGGGCTTTACGCGCTTGCGCGTGACGGTCTCGGGCATCGACGATTGGCGAATCTGCTCGCGCCGCGCAGGGGCCGGGATCGCGGCCAAGCAAGTGTCCCCGTCGTCCGACGGCGGACGGTTATCGAATTTATCAGGCCAAAACGAGGCTGATAATACTGCAAAACCCGCGGGCTGCCTAGGTCTGCCTGTCGACTACGAACTCGTCGAGGAACGCCTGGGGGGACAGCCGCGACCCGCTGGCCCTCTCGAGAAGCGTCTGCCAGTGGAGCGAGGCGCCGTGGGCGAAGATCCGCTCGCGCAGGAAGGTGCCCAACTGCTGGCAGCCGACGAAGCCGGGCGGCAGTTCGGGGCCGATCTCGCGACGCGCCGCGGCGCCGATCTGCGAGGCGATCAACTCGCCCAGCAGGTAGTTGTGATAATACACCGGCGCGACGGCGAGATGGATCTTCGCCGCCCAGTCGGGCGCGTCCCGGCCCTCGGGTCGCGGCAGGAGCTGGAGCTCCTCCACCAGATCCCACCAGTAAGAGCTCAGATCGGCGCGGCGCGGGTCCGCGTACAGCGCCCGCTCGAAGTAGGTCATCACCAGGACCCACCGCGCCGTCAGCAGTTGCCCGAATCGCGAAGCGGCGACAGTCTGTCGCGCGAGATCTTCGCGATCCGCCAAGCGCGATCCCGTCGCGCCTTCCAGCCAGTCGACGTCGCGGATCAGGCGGCCCATGAACATGGCGATGGCTTCGGTCGTCGCGATGTGGGCGTATTCCCGGAGAAGCCAGGGTAGAGAGCGGGGGATGAACTTGTCGTACGCGGCGTGACCCAGCTCGTGCAACAGGACACCCATCCAGTGGGCGTCGTCGCGTACGTTGCAGAGCAGACGGATGTCCCCCTCGCGATCGATGTCGGTGCAGTAAGCGTGCTGATCCTTGCCCGGCCGCTCGTACAGGTCCGAGCGCTCCAGCACGTCTCGAATCGGCAGTCCGATCCCCTCGAAGTAGACGGCCGCGATTTCGGGCAGGTCGCGACCGCGGAAGAGCGGCGTGATCCCCAACTCGTCGCTCAGCGGCACCTCTTGAAAGAAGGGGTCCTCGTAATGCCACGGCCGCAGCTCGTCCGGCACGATACCATAGCGCGCGGCCAACCGCTCGTCGATCGCTCGCTTGGCCGCCCGGAACGGCGCTTCGGTGGCGTCGCGCAGATCGCCGAACACGCCGAACAGCTCGGGCTCGTCGATCTCCTGCAGCTCGAGGTGCATCGCGTAGTAGTCGCGGTAGCCCAGCGATCGGGCCGCCGCGTTGCGCCGCTCGACCAGTTCCAGAAGCGGCCCGGCGACGCGTGGCGCGATCTGTTTCGAGGCTTCCCAAGCCGATCTGCGCAGCGGAAGCCGGCGTTCGCCGCGCAGGACCTCGAGTATCTCGTTGTTCGTCACCTCGCGCCCTTCGAGACGGCCGCGGAAGTTGTAGAACTCGGCCTGGATGGCGTTGCTGCGCTGGACCAGATCGTCGATCACCGGTTCCGGCAAGCGATTGGCTCGGTGCTCCAGCGCCAGCAGCTCCAGCTGTCGGCGCTCCAGCGCGTCGTCGACTCGGTCCGCAGTCAGTAGTTCGGTGATCTTCTCGAGCCGGGCGCCGCTGCTCAAGAACTTGCGGAGGCGTGTCTCGCGTTCCGTTGCCTCGCGCAGCGACGCTTCGGTTCCGGTCGTGCTGGCCTTCCAGTGGGCCAGACTGACCGCGATCGTCAGCGGTCGGAGCTCGTCCTCGACCTCTCGGAGGAACGCCCTGGCGGCGCCGTCCAAAGCCGTCGCCTCGACGAGCTTACTTGGCCAGCCCTTGAGCCAGCTCGTCGTAAACGCGCGTCATCGCATCGATCCCTTTGTGATACAGATCGAGCGAGAGCCACTCGTTGGGCGAGTGCAGGTTGCAGCCGGGCAGCGCGAAGCCGAGCAGCAGCACCGGCGTGCTCAGGATGCGCTCGATCATCGGGACGATGGGAATCGAGCCCCCCTCACGGATGAACAGCGGCGGCCGGCCGAAGACCGCCTCGAGGGCGTTGGCCGCGGCCTGCAGAACGGGCCCCTCTGGTGATACTGCCCAGGGCAGCGCGCCCGCGTGGAAGTCGATCTCCATCTCGACGCCGTCGGGCTTCAGCGAGCGGACGTGGCTCTCGAACGTGGCGCGGATCGTCTTCGGATCCTGGTCCGGCACCAGACGCATGGAGATCTTCGCCATCGCCTTCGCCGGTATGATCGTCTTGGCACCCTCGCCGGTGTATCCCGACAGCAGCCCGTTGACGTCGAGGGTGGGTCGGGTCCAGACCCGTTCGATGAAGTGGACGCCCGCCTCGCCGTCGCCGAGGGCCGGCGCGCCGGTCTCGTCGAGCAGGTCATCTTCCGTTACCGGCAGATCGGCGTAGGCCTGCTTCTCGGCGGGACTCGGATCCTTCACCTCATCATAGAAGCCGGGCACCGTGATGCGACCGCTCTCGTCTTTCAGCTTCGCGATGATGCCGGCCAGCGCGTTCGCCGGATTCACGACGGCCCCGCCGTACTGGCCCGAGTGGAGATCCTGGCTCGGGCCCTTGAGGCGCACTTCCATGTAGACCATCCCGCGCAGCCCGACGGTGATGCAAGGGTGTTGCGGCGACAGCATCGGCGTATCGGAGATAATCGCCGTATCGCAAGCCAACTTCTCCACGTTGGACTCGATGAAGTCGCCCAGGTTGACGCTCCCCACCTCCTCTTCGCCTTCGATCAGATACTTGAGGTTCACCGGGGGCGTCCCCTTGCCGGACCGGTAGGCCTCCAACGCTTTCATGTGGATGTGCACCTGACCTTTGTCGTCGGCGCTGCCACGGGCGTACATGTTTCCGTCGCGCACGGCGGCCTCGAAGGGCGGGCTGACCCATTCGTCCAGCGGCTCGACCGGCTGGACGTCGTAGTGACCGTAGACCAGCACCGTCGGCGCGTCGGGACCGGCTTCCATCAGCTCGCCGTAGACGACCGGGTGACCCGCGGTAGGTATCACCTCAGCGGTCATCCCCTGCTCCTCCAGCTTCGCCTGCACCCATTCGGCGCACTTCAGCATGTCCGGCTTGTGCTCCGAGCGAGCGCTGACGCTGGGGATGGCGAGGAACTCGGCCAGCTCGGTCTCGAATCGCTCACGGCTATCACGCAGTACCTTCTCCAGTGACATGGTCTCGCCTTCCTTGCTCTCGGGTGTCTCGCGATGGTCGAGCTTGTCGTGGGACGGCTAAGATAAGGCGAGGGTCCGATGGCGGCTACACGCGGCGAAACGGTGGTCGGCGCCGCGTCGGCATCGGCCCGCTGTCTTCCCTTGCTTAAGGCGTCGCTGACCGCAAGTTTGCCCACACCCCAGCCAGTCGCTGCCCACGTGAGATCGAGATTCGGAGGTACCAGGATGAGTCGCTCAGCGCGCGGTTGGTTGACAGTACTGCTTCTCGTATCCCTTGGCTTCCCGTTCGGTTGTTCCTCGACGCGGGCGCCCGAGCCGGTACAGCCGGCTGTGCCCGAGGCGGCCGCGGCCCAGGTGGCGGAACCGGTCGTGTTGTCCGGAGTCGAGGCGGTCGAGGCCGCCGGGTTGGGTAAGATGTGGACATTCGACAAGCCGCCCGTCGCCTACCTCGAGGAGCGCTACGGGTTCGCGGCTACGCCCGAGTGGTTGGAGGACGTACGGCTTTCCTCGCTGCGGACCGGGGGCTGCACGGCGTCGTTCGTGTCACCGAACGGACTGGTGATGACCAACCATCACTGTGCCCGCGGATGCATCGCTGCCGTCACGCCTCCGGGCAGCGATTACACAGAGGAAGGATTCTACGCGACGTCCCGTCAGGGCGAGCCCGTCTGTCCGGGTATGTATCTGGACCAGCTGATCGAGATGGAGGACGTGACGCAGCGCGTCGACGCGGCATCGAGCGGTGCCGCATCGGAAGAGGAGGCGGCGCGTCTGCGCGACGAAGCCACGACCCGCATCGACAACGAATGCGAAGCCAGCACCGGCTTTCGCTGTCAGGTCGTGTCGTTGTATCACGGCGGTATCTACTCGCTCTACAGGTACAAGCGGTACACCGACGTGCGACTGGTATTCGCTCCCGAGGATCAGGCGGCGTCATTCGGCGGCGATCCCGACAACTTCACCTACCCGCGGCACGATCTCGATGTCACGTTCCTGCGCGCGTACGAGAACGGCGAACCCGTTCAGCCCGAGCACTACTTCGAGTGGAGCGAGGCCGGCGCCGCCGATGGGGAGGTGGTCTTCGTCACCGGAAATCCCGGAACGACGTTGCGTCTCAGCACGGTGGCCCAGCTGGAGTACATGCGCGACGCATCCTATCCCCGCATTCTGGAGAGGTACCAGGATCAGCTGTCGGTCAGACGCGAGCTAGCCGCCGAGGATGAGGCGCGCGCCGTGGCCTACCGCAACACGATGTTCTATCTCGAGAACTCGATCAAAGCGTACACGGGCTTCGTCGCCGGTCTGAACGATCCGGATCTGATGGCGGCCAAGAGATCCTGGCAGAGGAGCTTTCGGGCCGCGGTCGCCGCCGATCCACAGTTGCAGAGCCAGTACGGCGATGCGTGGGACGAGATCGCGCGGATCAACGTCGAGCTGACCGAGCTCGATCCCGAACGGCGTTACGCGACCGTCGAGTATTATCGTCTGCTGACGATCGCCCAGGACATCGTGCGCCTGACCGCCGACATGGCGCGACCGGCGGGCGCGCGCGAGTACAGCGAGGAAGACCACGAGGCGATGCGTCGGAACATCAACAGTCCGGCGCCGATCGACCTCCTCTACGAGGAGCGGCTGCTGGCATTGCGACTGGCTCGTGCCCGGATGGTTCTCGGCGCCGAGCACTCTTGGGTGGAGGCGGCGTTGCGAGGCCTCGAGCCGGAGGCGGCCGCCCGAGCGATCTACGCCGGCAGCGGGCTGACCGACGTTCGAGCCCGGCAGGCTCTGGTCGAGGGCGGTGCCGCGGCGGTGCAGGCGTCTCGCGACCCCGCCATCGTGTTCGTCCGGACGGTCGATGCCAGGACCCGTGAGAGGGAGCGGCGGATCGCCGAGCTGAACGCGGTGGAATCGGTGGGCGAGGAAAGTGTGGCCGACGCGCTGTTCGCGGTCTACGGTACGGCGTTGCCGCCGGATGCGACGTTCACGCTGCGGCTACAGGACGGAGTGGTCGAGGGCTATCCCTATAACGGGACGCGCGCACCTTACAAGACGACGCTCTACGGTCTGTACGATCGTGCCGAGGGCTTCGACTACGCGCCGCCCTGGAACTTGACGGCGCGGTGGCTGGCGGCGCGGGAAGTGGTCGATCTGATGACGCCGGTCAACTTCGTATCGACCAACGACATCGTCGGCGGTAACTCGGGCAGTCCGCTGATCAACGCCGACGCCCAGATCGTCGGTCTCGCCTTCGACGGTAACATCGAGTCGCTGCCCGGCAGATTCCGCTACTCGGATGAGGTGAACCGCTGCGTGGCGGTGCATTCGATGTTCATCATCGAGGCGCTGCGGCGCGTCTACGACGCCGGCGCCCTGGCCGACGAGATACAGGGCGTGAACTGAGACAGGACACTACATGGCCAACGCGACGGAACGACGCAGACTCTCGCCGAAGGCGTACGAGGAGATTCCCGGCGACCAGTACGAGCCGTACATCGCCGCGGATGCCGCCCCGATGGAGTTCGGCGCGCGCGCCGTCATCATGGGTGTACTGTTCGGCATCCTGTTCGGGGCCGCGAACGCCTACCTGGGGTTACGTGTCGGGCTGACCGTCTCGACTTCCATCCCCATCGCGGTGATGACGGTAGCGGTCTTCCGTGCGCTGCAGGGAGTCTGGGGGCGATCGACCATCCTCGAGCACAACATCTCGCAGACGGTGGGGTCGGCGTCGTCCAGTCAGGCGTCGGGCCTGATCTTCACCATCCCGGCGCTTTTCCTTTGGGGCTTCAGTCCCGGCGTGACGAAATTGCTGGTCATCGCGCTGGCCGGTGGACTACTGGGTGTGCTGTTCATGATCCCGTTGCGGCGCTTCTTGATCAAGAACGAGCACGGCAAACTGCCGTACCCGGAGGGCACCGCTTGCGCGGAAGTACTGGTCGCCGCCGACGCGGGCGGGTCGCACGCGAAGAACGTGTTCGTCGGGCTCGGGATCGGCGCGCTGTATCAGTGGCTGATGCGGGGATTGGTGCTGTGGCCGCAGGATGTCTGGCAGAAGGTGCCGTTCCTGCCCAAAGGCGAGATCGGGCTGAGGGTCAGCCCGGCGCTGCTGGGCGTGGGCTATATCCTGGGAGCGCGGATCGGTCTGATCATGGTCGGCGGCGGGGCGATCGCCTCGCTGCTGATCATACCCGGCATCGCCATCCTGTTTCGCGATGCCACCGCTCCGATCTATCCCGAGACCGAGATGCTGGTCTCCGAGATGGGGCGGGGCGACCTATGGCACGCCTACGTGCGTTATGTCGGCGCCGGCGCGGTGGCCACGGCGGGCATCGCGACGCTGGTCCGCTCGGCCCCGATGATCATCGCCTCGTTCAAGGAGGGTCTGCGCGGACTGCGCAGTCGGCTGGAAGGGACTTCGGTCGCCGGCGTGGTCGAGCGGACAGATGACGATCTTCCCCTGGGCTTCGTGATGAGCGGCGTGGCGGTCGTCGTCTTGCTGCTGGCGTTCCTGCCCCACGTGTTCGGTGTGTTCGAATCCTACGCGATACGAATCGTCGGCGCTCTGCTCGTCGCGGCCTTCGCTTTCTTCTTCGTGACGGTCTCCAGTCGGATCGTCGGTCTGGTCGGTGTGACGTCGAACCCGACTTCCGGGATGACGATCGCCACGCTGTTGGGGACCAGCCTGGTGTTCATGGCGCTGGGTTGGACCGACGACGTGGGCAAGGTCGCGGCGCTCTCGATCGGCGCCGTGGTCGCCATCGCGGCGTCGATCGCCGGCGACACCTCTCAGGACTTGAAGACCGGCTTCCTGCTGGGTGCCACTCCGCGCCGTCAGCAGACGGGTGAGTTGATCGGCGTGCTGACGGCGGGGTTCTTCGTCTGCGCCAGCCTGTTGGCGCTGGAGGGGGCCTACGGCTTCGGTGGCGAAGAGCTTCCGGCCCCGCAGGCGAACATGATGATGCTCGTCATCGACGGGGTGTTGCAGCAGGAGATTCCCTGGGGCTTCGTGCTGGTGGGGGTCGGCCTGGCCTTGCTGGCGGAGGTCGCCCGCATCCCCTCGCTGCCGCTGGCCGTGGGAATCTACCTACCGATCACCACGATGATGCCGATCTTCGTCGGCGGCGTGATCCGCAAGGTGCTGGAGGACCGTCAGCGGGATCCGGAGTCGAAGCAAGACGTACGAGAGCAGGGCGTATTGTATGCCTCGGGCCTGGTCGGCGGCGTGGGCATCATGGGGGTGGCGATCGCTTTCTGGGCCGGCATTGTGGGCAAGATCCCGGAAGGCTTCGGCTACGAGTGGCTGGGTCCGCTGGACCAGATCGTCGCACTCGGGATCTTCGCGCTGCTGGCGGTGCTTCTGGTGCGGGCGGCGCGGCGTGCCTTGGAGAACGGTTGAGATCGCTTTCCAGGACTAGTCGCAGAAACCGGGCCCACCGAGGCTTGCCGCCCCAGACCGGGCGGGCCTAACTTGATGAGCATGAGCGGTAAGGAGGTGGGGTCCCCGATCGGGGGTGCAGCGCCGTCGGCGCGGGACCTGGAGCAGGTCGGTTTCCTCAACCGCGTGCCGGACGGCGAAGAAGCGTCCCTCGGTTTCGGCTGCGTCCGGGTCGGCCGCCAGCGGCGGGCCGACCTGGTCATCGCGGAAAAGACGGTCTCGCGTCATCACGCCGACATCTGCTACGAGAGCGGCCGGTACGTCCTCTACGATCACAGCTCGAACGGCACGTGGGTCAACGGCACGCTCGTCGTCGTGGCGCAGCCGTTGCGAAACGGTGACACGGTTCGCTTCGGCGAGGCCGAGTTCCGGTTCGCTGTGAAGAGCGTGCCGCGGCAGCAGGCGGTTTCGTCGGCGGCCCAAGACCTGCCGACGAGCGTGGGCAGGCGTTCCACTCAGGTGATGAAGGGCGGCAAGCGCCGGCGCAAGAAGAGCCGTGGCATGCTGTGGTTCTGGCTGGTCCTCATCGTGCTGCTGGCCGGCGCCGCGGTGGTCTATTTCTTCTTCCCCGACGTGATCGACCGGTTCATGTCTCGCTGACACGCTCGGAACCTCAGGGCTCGGTCGGCGTCCGGTAGGCCCGGAAGCGAATCGAAACGGGCGCCGGGATGGTTTCCTACGGATTCGGCGGGGGCTGCTGCATCTCCAGGGGTTTTTCCTTGATTGACGACTTGGCGTCGCTGCCGTAGCGAACCAGCTCCATGTGGCTGTCGGCCTGGATCAGTTTGACCATCCCGAACGGAACATCAGCGACCCAAAATTCGTCTTCCTTGTTCTCGCCGGCGCGGTAGTGACGCGTCTCGAAGGTACCCGCCTCGACGGTGACACGCTCGCTTCCCAGGTCTTCGGCCGAGTCGCATAGCCGCCGCCAGCTGGGGCCCGTCTGGGTCTGTTCGCCGATCTGCGCGAGAAGATCTTCCGGCACTTTCTGGGCGGGAGCGCCGGGCATCTTGACGATGTAGGCCTCGAGGTCCTGGTTTTCGAACGGATAGTGCGGCACCAGCATCTGCACGATGACGTTGTCACCGATCACCGGCGGTGCACTGATCACCTCGATCCAGTAATCCTGCTTTCCGTCTACACTCTCCGAGCCGACCACCGCCAAGCGGATCAACATGCTCTCGTCCGCCGCGTTGGTGAATTGGAGCTCGGCGAACTCTCCGATCCTGGGGTGCGGGTAGAGGTTGGGGCATGGCCGCTCTTCTTCTTGGGCGGCCAGGGTCGGGACCGTGGCTACCTGGTAGAGGACGAGAGCTAGGAACGCTCGCACTATCATCGACTTCAATCCGCTGGTTCGGCTGTTCGTCCGGCCGGCCTTTCCGTGACCGCGCCGTCGCCACAGCGCAACGGATCAATAGTAGATCCGCGATCGAGCCCGGGTCAACGGACGGGTGCGGCCCCAGAAACGGATGTGGGCGGCCAGACGGCCGCCCACATCGATAACTCTTGGGTCGATCGTCGTTCTAGAAGAAGAAAGAAACTCCGACCAGAGCGAGGCCGAAGGCGAACAACCCTTCCATGACGGTGAAGGCCCCTTCCAGCGAGACGAAGATATTGGCGAGTGCCACCAGCTCTTGCTGCGTGAGCGGATCGCCCTGGGCGTTGACCAATGTGACGTCGTCCTGCTCGATGTTGCCGCTGAAGGTCGCTACGACCACGTCGTTGAAGAATATCCCGCTGCCCCCCAGGATTTCGCCGACCGCATCGATATTGATTACGAACCTGATCTCGTCCGTGCCATCGCTGACCGCGGCTTCCAGCGTTTGACTGCCGGTCGGCGTCTCGGTGATGTCCAGAGTGACGGAGAGGTCGCCGGCGCTGAGCGCGAAGCCCGCGCCGTATCCATTGGCATCCGATCCGGTGACGTCGAAGTCGAAGTCGAGCTGGCCGACGCCGTCGGACAGGAAGCCCTTGACGGTTAGGGTCCCTCCCGTATCCGTCGCCGTGCCGGTGACTCGATAGTTCACCACCGGCTTCGTCGTGCTGGCCTCCGTGATGAACACCTTGAAGGTGACGTCGACCGTCGCCGGGGTGATGTCGAAGTTGCTCGCGTCGATCAGGTCGAAGTAGCCGACTTCGGTCAGCGGCTCGGTGGTTCCGTCATACAGGATGAAGCGCACGCCGTTGGCCGGCGCTCCGGTACGCGGTGGATCCGAGGGTATGTACTGACTGGACCCGGGATCGTAGACGAACGTCGTGCCGAGCGCGTCCGTCGGGATGTTCGCCATGAGCATCGGCAGCGAGGTGACGCGCGCATAGGCGGCCTGCACGTCGGCGCCCATCCTGCCAGCCATGCCGAACAGGCTCGGCGACTCGGGATGGAGGGTGAAGCTGGGTGCGATGGACGGTAGGGCGTTGCCGATGGCGGCCTGAAACGCATCGAGACTGATGAGACCCGGATTGTCGGTGAAGTACTGTTCGATGACCTGCTCGAGGGCGGCCTGCGTCTCGGCAGGATTGATGTCTGGCGGTGGGCTGGTGCTATCGTCGCTGCAAGCGGCGACAAAAGGTGACACCAACGCGAACGCCGCTACTCGTACAAGCCAGGACCGTCGTCTTCCCCTCACGTTGACCTCCTGTGGCAATGGGGACTCTACTGCCTTGCTGAAGCGTTCTTCAGCTCGCGTTCAAGAATCCGGCTTCGGGTCGGGGGAGTGGCCGCGGACTGCGGCGCCGAAGAGTACCGAAAAAAGCTACGAGAATTCGCAAAGTACGCAAGCTTTTGGAGATGTCTTGGCCGTCGTTTTCTAATCGGTCGGCGCGCTGGCCGAGATCTTGTAAGCGACATACAGGGCGATGACGAGCGAGACCAGGTCGAGAGTGCCGAACGTCGCGTTGATCGCAGCCCACAAGCCGGCTGGATTTACGAACAGGTCGACGACCCCTTCCAGGCCCTGTCCTCCGGACCAGGCGGTCAACGCCACCGTGGCCAGCAGCGCCCCCAGCGCCGACCCGAACAGCGTCCCGAGGCAAGCGACCAGCCGGAATGAATTCGTGTGACCCGCACCGCGCAGACGCACGCTCATGCCCACCATGAGCGCTACGGCCAGAGCCAGGGGACTCGCGCCCTGACCGGCAGGGATCGCCAGCGCGGCCCAGATCACCGCTCCAGCGATCCCCGCACCCAACGCCGCGCCGACGGCTCGCCTCAGGCTGGGTGCCGTCTCGTCCGTCTTCGCCCGGCGCGATCCCGCTGCGGCGCCCGGGACCTCCAGTCGGATCCGCTTTCCGGCTGCGGTCTCGATGATCGCCGGTTCGAATGGATCCACGTCGACACCTCGCAGCAGGGTCTCGACCTGGTCCGGTTCGGGTAACGCGCGGCCAAACTCTTCCTCGGGAAAGAACGACGGGCGGGTTTGCGGGGCAGCGTTTGACGGCTCCGCTGCTTCGACCTCTTCCGGGGCCGCCGCCTCCTCCGGGGCGGCGGCCGGCTCCTCATCCAGACCGATAAAGCGGGAGGCGACATCGTCGGGAGCCTCGATCAACATCTCCAGCTCGCTGGGTCCCTCATCCAGGTAGTCCAGGTCCCAATCATCACGCCTGGAAGGCTCTTCCTCGACCTGATCCGGGCTCGAGCTCGGCGTCTGCGTGGCGGGGCCGGCGGGCTGCAGCGGCTCCGGGGGTTCGGCGACCTCCTCGGGCTCGCCCGGCTCGAGCGAACCGGCCTCCAGTGCCTCCAGCGCTTCGTCGATCCCGGCGGCCAACTCGGCTTCGATACCCGGTCCGACGCTCTCGGGAGCGGACGGGACGTCTTCCACGTCCCGCGCCGCGTCCGTACCGGCCTCGGCCGTTGTTTGGGAAGACGGCGGTGGTGGCGGTGGTACCGGTCCGCTGACGGTGGGTGGGGCGGCAGCTGCGCCGGGGGTAATGAGGA
The DNA here is from genome assembly GCA_050118275.1 of Gemmatimonadales bacterium. GTDB lineage: Bacteria > Gemmatimonadota > Gemmatimonadetes > Palauibacterales > KS3-K002 > JASFMO01. Next base: position 2,197 of record JASFLD010000024.1, on the reverse strand, counting down.
CGGGAATGCCCTCATCTCCGACTTGATACTCGAAGTCGATGCCGTTCTTGCTGAGCTCGTAACTGATCCGCTGGAAGAACTCGGCCGACTCGTCTGCCGGCGGCTCTCTGCTGACCAGGCGTACGATCGTGTCCTGCGGCCGCTGGCCGTGTTCTCCCGCGAAGGACTCGCTGCGGATGTAGCGAACGTAGTGCCGGACTTTTGCGGATAGCTGTCGGTGCATCGAGCGCGCGTCTTGCCACGCCCGCGACTCGTCGATCAGTAAGACGAGCTTGCCCGTGAGCTCGTCGAACGTCGTTCGGTCGACCGAAGATGGGTCGGACATCATCTAAGTACTATCTCGCTCCGCCGTCACGGGACGATGAGCCTCGACCTGAATCGGCGCAGGCGGACTCTCCGTCGCGTCGAGCGGGTGTAGCGGTAAACACCCTCCCCGTCGCGCCTGCCGATCCGGACTTTGTCGATGGAACTTTCATGGTGTCGTCGCCGTTTCGGCTCTTCCCGTCACCTCCGCTAGAGCGGCGAGTCGATGCGGTACACGATCTCGCCGGCCTCCCCAGGCTCCGCCATCGCCCGCCCATCCGAGACCAGCGCCATCAGCGCGAACTCTACTTCCAACTGCGGGACGCCGGCCTGCAGCGCGGCTTCCGCGGCGGTGATCCGGCCACCTTGCGCCACGGCGCGCCAGATCAGCTGATCCTTGATCGCGTTCAGCTTGTCGTGCTGGGGCTTCGCACGCTTGCGAGACGCTCTGAGAACCGCGAAGCCTGTTACGGTGGGAACGACTCCCAAGATGAATATGGCGAGAAAAGCCGTGCCGCCCTGCAGGTTCACGACGAACGTGAACAGCAAGAGCATCACCACCCCCACCACGACGAGCAACCCGCCCAAAGCAGACCTCGACACGCCCGAAAGCTAACATTTGAGCCGATATCAGTCTAGCTGGCCGGGAGCACTGTGCCCGGTCCACTCCGGGCCGGTCCGGGCCGGACTCAGAGCGTGCCCGCTCCCAAGATGCCGGCAGGCTTGAGGAAGATGTAAGCCGAGTACGCGAGGGCGTAGGCGAGCACGAACCAGGCGAGGCGCGAGGCGGGGACGATCCTCACGCCCGCCTCCTGCCGACTGACGATCTCGGCGAAGGCAAAGGCGATTTGCGCTGTGATGATGATCACCGTGCCCGGTCGAAAGTACTCCGACCACGGATAGCCCAGCAGGAGGCCGGCCGCCAGGACGCCCACGTCCTCACCCACAATGAGGTTGACGGCCTCGCGGAACCCCACACCGCCTCGGGCCCGCCAGGCCGCGTGCGCGTACGCCAGCCCGAGCAGCAGCGAGACCACCAGTGCCGGCAGGAGCATCGGCATGTCGCGCAGCTCGATCAGCGGCCCGTAGGCGAAATGGGTAGCGGCAATGATGACCAGAATGATCGGCGTCGCCAGCGGCCGGCTTGGCGATCGCGCCGGGCTTTTCTCGCTCATGGGCACGCGCGTCGTCCCGCGCTTCGCGGTTGCTGCATGCAACGATGCTACGCACGCGCAGGACGGGTGACAAGAACGACACGATCGCAGGGTAGCTGGCCTACCGGCCCGAGGCTGGATACTTTGCTCGACCATGACGAGATGCAGTTTTCCGATAGCCAGCCCCGGCGGAGGCTGGACGCGCCGTGCGATCTGGGTACTCGCGGCCCTGGCGTTGCTGCCATCTCTGGCAGGGGCGCAGGGCGCGGTCGACCCGGCGCATGGACTGGTTTTCGTGGATCAGAAGCTCAGAGGGTTGGGCAGCGTCAAGCGCGTGCTGGTCATCGGCGCGCACCCCGACGACGAAGACACCAGCCTACTTGCCCTACTGGCACGCGGGCAGGGGGCTGACGCCGCTTACCTGTCACTCAACCGCGGCGAGGGCGGGCAGAATCTGATCGGTCCGGAGCTCGGGGTCGGGCTCGGTCTGCTGCGGACGGGCGAGCTGCTCGCCGCCCGCCGGCTCGACGGCGCGCGGCAGTTCTTCACTCGCGCCTACGATTTCGGTTACTCGAAGTCGGCCGAAGAGACATTTCAGTTCTGGCCGCGTGATTCGCTGTTGGCCGACGTCGTCTCCGTGATCCGGCGGTACCGCCCACAAGTGGTCGTCTCGATCTTCACCGGCACGCCGCGCGACGGACACGGCCAGCATCAGGCCGCGGGGCTGCTCGCCCGCGAAG
>JASFLD010000023.1:0-16306 GCA_050118275.1 Gemmatimonadales bacterium | reverse complement strand
CGTACTCGCCAGACTTATCGCTCCAGTAGGCGATGTTCTCTCCATCCGGTGACCAGGCGGGATACCGCTCCGCAACACCCGAGGTGTGCGTCAGCTTCCGGATCACCCCGTGCTCGGCCGGGACGGTGAAGATCTCACCGCGCGCCTGAAAGACCGCCCGCTTGCCCGTGGGTGAGATGTGGGCCGATTGGATGAGGTTGCTCACGTTCTCGGTGCGCGGTCGCAGGCCGGCCAGGTCGGTAACGACCTCGACGTCGACCTCTCGGTACTCTTCGCTGTCCAGGTCGAGCAGGTAGAGGCGCCCACCCGCCTGGAACACGATGTCCGACGGCCCGATCCCCGGGAACGTCACGTCGTAGTCGATGAACCGCGTGATCTGACGCACGGCGCCGCTGGCCATGTCCGTCGCCCAGATGTTCGAGCGCTGCGCCGGCCCCCGGTCCGAGATAAAATACAGAGTCTCGCCGTGCCACATCGGCTGGGCATCGTTCGCTTCGTTGTCCGAGATGTTGCGCGCGTCCAGGCTGCGCAGGTCGATCAGCCAGATATCTGGTGCCATGCCTCCGCGGTAGCGCTTCCAAGTGCGGAAACCCCGATCCTTCGGCGTGTAGGCCAGCCGGCGGCCGTCGGGTGACAGGGCTCCAAACTCGCCGTACGGGACCGGGAGTTTCTCCGCCAACCCACCCCGAGCCGAAATGAGGTACAACTGGTTGAATCGCTGGACACCGCTCGCGCGACTGGAAGCGAACAGCAACCGGGTGCCGTCCGGCGACCAGTCCAGCAGTCGATCGTTGCTCGGATGATACGTAACGCGCAGTGGCTCGCCGCCCAGCGCCGGGACCACGTACACGTCGGTGTTACCGTCGTAGTTTCCGCTGAACGCGATCATCGAGCCGTCCGGCGAGAACCGCGGGAACTGCTCCTCCCCCGGGGGCGAGCTGAGCCGCGTCGCGGTTCCACCCGTCTTCTCGACCACCCAGATGTCGCCCGCGTAGACGAAGGTGATGTGCGTCGCGGAGACATCCGGATAGCGGAACATGCTGGCATCCACCTGCGCCTGCGCCGCACCGGAGAACAGTAGCAACGCACAGACTACCGTACCAAAACGCACCATGAGATCAGCTCCGTTAGGTTATCTGCGTAATGTTTGGCGAAAGAGAGACGTTCATCCCAGACTCACTACGTCGCGACCAGCATATTGTGTCAGCGCGAGAGACGCCGCCAGGGGATCCTCGACCCTTTGACTGGCAACTCCAGCACCGGCATATTCGCGCCAGTGAAAACCCCGACTGGCACCCACGCCGCGGTGCGCGGCGTACCCAGCAGTTTCGATCGGGCGATCACGTCTGGCGCGACCCCCGAACCGATCGATGTGCGGCTCGCCCGCGAGCAACATTTGCGCTACTGCTCCGCCCTCCGGCGGGTGGCCGGGCTGTCCTTGATCAAGATCGAGTCCGACGACCGCTTTCCCGATTGCGTCTTCGTCGAGGACACCGCCATCGTCGCTGGAAGCAAGGCGATCATCGCCGAGATGGCTGCCGAGTCGCGCCGCGGCGAGGCGGACGCGGTCGAGAAGCGTCTCAGCAAGTTCTTCGATATCCAGCACCTCGAGCCGCCGGCGACGTTGGACGGCGGCGATGTCCTGCGCATCGACGAACGCATTTTCGTCGGCTTGTCGACGCGCACGAACCGGGAAGCGGCCGAACAGTTAGCGGCGATTCTTCGTCCCGAAGGATTCGAACTGGTTACCGTCGAAGTCCGACATGTCCTTCATCTCAAGTCCGCTTGTACGCACGTTGGCGAGGACCTGATCCTGCTGCGGCCGGGCTACTTGGACGAGGCCCCCTTCGATGCCTACCGCACCATCATCGTTCCGGAGACCGAGCCGCACGCGGCGAATTGCCTGTCGATCAACGGCCGGGTCCTGATCCCGACCGGAGCGCCACGCACCCGCGCCATGCTCGAGGACCACGGCTGCACGACGATCGAGCTGGACATCTCCGAGTCGCGGAAAGCCGACGGGTTGTTGACCTGCTCCTCGATCATACTGGGCGAATGAGCCCAAACGCAGAAAGGCCGATCGCCGCCGCCATCGCCTGACGCGGCGGTTCCCTACCCACCCAAAGACGGAAGCTAGCCGCCGCCTGTTCCACCAGCATCCGCCGGCCATCTGCGGCCCTCAGACCAGCATCCCGCGCGGCCCGCACGAGCCGCGTATCGTCCGGTCCATAAACCAGATCGAGGATCGCCCCCGCTTTGATCGCCGCAGGATCCAGCGCCATGGGGTCCGAGGCCCGCAGCCCCAGCGATGTGGCGTTCACCGCGAGGTCGTAGACCTCCGACCGCACATCCTCCATTCTCTCCAGCAACCTCAAACGGGTCGGTTCGCCCAGATCGCGAGCCAACGACTCGGATCTCGCGAGCGATCGATTCAGTAAATCCAAGCGGGCCACGCCTCGCGTCAGGCAGGCATACGCTACCGCACGGGCCGCACCGCCTGCCCCGACCAACAGCACCCGGCGGTCCTTCAGCGGCCCTTCGAGCAACGCCTCCGCCGCCGCGGTGAAGCCCTCCACATCGGTGTTGTCACCGCAGAGACCTGCACCCTCCTCCCACCAGAAAGCGTTACAGGCGCCGGTGGCGGCGACCGCCGAGCTGGCACGGTCCAGTGCCTGTACGGCGGAGCGCTTGTGCGGCAGCGTCACATTGCCACCGCCTCCCTGTCGCGCCACCGCCCGCATGAGAGGTGCGACGAGCGCCCCCGGAGCGCGCAGCGCCACGTAGACAGACTCCAGCTTCAAAGACGCGAATGCCGAGTTGTGCAGCGCCGGCGACAGAGAGTGGTGAACCGGATCGCCGAGCAGGACGTACAGAGTGCGCGGTTGAAACGGCTGGCTCACGGCGCGAGGATGGCCGACAGGCGGTCCAGCAAGCCCTCAACCGCCTTCGCGATCCGACCGCGGACCTCGGCGTACTCCTCGGGTGGCCCGCCCACGGGATCGGCGATCGGTTGGCCATGCGCCTCGCCGGCGAGGAACTCACCCAGCAACAGGGCCTTCTCGGCTCCACCCAGTTCCTCCACCCGAGCCAGATGGTTCGGCGTCATGACCAGTATGATGTCCGACTCGTCGACCAAACGCGGCGTGAGCGGCTGAGACCGATGGCCGGACAGATCGAGACCGACCGCTGCTGCCGCTTCCGCCGAACCATCGGAAGCCGGCGCGCCCCAAGACGCTGCCGTGCCGGCCGAGTCGACTCGAACGTGATTCCAACCCCGCTCGGCGAGCCGACGCTGGGTGATCACCTCGGCAAGCGGACTGCGACACGTGTTCCCCGTACAGACGAAGAGGATGTTGTAGGTCGTCGGCCTATCTGATTTCTTGACAGTATCTTCAGGCATTTGGCTCACAGTTTACTTTAGACCAGCGATCGAGGGCAACAGTTGCTCACGCGTCAGCGGGCCCTCTCGAACCAGGCGCGGTGGCGCCTCGAGAAAGCTGACGATCGTGGATGGCAGTTCCGTCGGGCTGCGGCCCCCGTCGACCCCCAAGACGGGTACGCCGATCCCACCGCTATCATTGTAAGGCTCCAATATAGCGACGGCCTCCGCGAGGGTCCGCGCCGGCGCCGCGCCCGTCAGGTTGGCGCTGGTCGAGGTCATCGGGCGCTGCCAGGCGCTGAGAATGGCACGCACCGTCGGATCGGCAGTCACGCGAAGCGCTATTCCCCCGCCCGAACCCGTCAGTCCCTCAGGCGCTGTGGCGCAGGGGACGATGACGGTCAGCGGGCCGGGCCAGAAGCGCTCGACGACCGAAAGCACCGGTTCGGACCACTGGAGCCCCGGAAAGTACCCCTCGAAGCTCTTCCGGTTCAGCGCCAGCAAGATGAGCGGCTGTGTTGCCGCTCTTCGCTTGATGCGGGAGATCAGCGCATTGTTCGACGCCGAGCCGTCCCCGCCGATGCCGTAGACCGTCTCCGTCGGGTGGATCACCACCCCGCCCGCGGCCAGCACTTCCGCCGCGCGCCGCGCCGCGACCTCACGTTCGGTATCGGTCGGGGCCGAGACGACCTCGATCTCCTGCATCAGACAGCCGATTCGGGGTCCAATTCGCGCCGCTGCAGCAACGACTCGACCAGCGCCAGATCCTCGGTCCGCGTGACTTTCGGGTTGGGCGCCGCTATCTCCACCAGCACCACCTCGACGCCATACCGCTGACACAAGGCCGCGCAGTCCGAGTCGGTCACGCTCTCGGCCGCGGCATCTCTGTGCACGGCGACGATCAGCTCGCGGGGAAAGATTTGCGGGGTCTCGGCCCGCCACAATCGCTCGCGGTCCACGGCCCTGAGCACCCGTCCTTCCGTGTCCACCTCTTTCAGCGAGTCGGTCACCCGGCGGCCTGCGATCGCGCCCCGCCGCGGCCCCACCGCGGCCAGGACGCGGCTGATCGCCTCCTCGGTGATCAATGGGCGGGCCGCATCGTGAACCGCGACGAACGGCACATCGGCGGGAACGGTCTCCAGGCCGAGCCGCACCGAATCGGTCCGCTCGGCGCCGCCCGTGGCGACAACCAGACCCTCCTGAGCCAACCGCTCCATCCAGACCGGCGGTAGCGCAGCGGTCTCCGCCGGCACGACAAGAGTGACGCCGCGGATCGCGGGGTGTCGCTGGAACGGCTGGAGGGCCCAGACCGCCAGCGGCTTCCCGCGGACGGGGGCAAACTGCTTCAGCCGTCCAGCGCCGAATCGCGCTCCCCGGCCCCCCGCGACGATCACAGCCCAGGCGTCAGGCGAAGAGCTCATCGATCAGCGTTCCCACATCGGACACGGCCGCGAGCGCGACCGGGTGCTTTTTCGCTGCCGCGCCGGGTGCAGCCGCTAAAAAAGCCCGTCTGAAGCCCAGCCGGCCCGCCTCACTCAAGCGTCGCTCGAGCTGATGGACCGGCCTGATCTCGCCACCGAGGCCGACTTCACCGACGAAGATGGCCTCCGAATCGATCGTCCTGTCTCTGAGCGCCGAAGCGACGGCGGCCACGACGGCCAGGTCCGCCGCCGGTTCGCTCAGCCGCAGCCCACCGACGACGTTGAGGAACACGTCCTGGTCGGAGGTGCGCAGCCGCGCCCGGCGCTCGAGCACCGCCAGCAACAGCGACAGCCGGCGGCCATCGAACCCGGTCGCCACGCGCTGCGGCGAACCGTACACCGATCGATTGACCAGCGCCTGAACCTCGACCAGGACAGGGCGCGTCCCCTCCAGCGTGGCCGTCACGGCCGAGCCGCTTGCCCGGTCCTGTCGGCCCTGCAGGAAGAGCGCCGAAGGATTGGCCACGGGCTCCAAGCCCGAGCCGGTCATGCGGAACAGCGCGATCTCGTCGGCGGCTCCGAAGCGGTTCTTCGTCGCCCTGACCAATCGGTGATCGAGACCGGTGGGCGACTCGAAATAGAGCACGACGTCCACGATGTGCTCCAATGTCTTCGGTCCGGCGATCCCGCCCTCCTTCGTCACGTGGCCGACGATGAACGTGGCAATCTCCTGCTGCTTGGCCAAACGCTGCAATGCCGCCGCCACCTCGCGAACCTGCGCCACGCTCCCCGGTGCACCGTCCAGCCGATCCGTGTACATCGTCTGTATCGAGTCGGCGATTACGATATCCGGCTCCAACTCCTCGATGCGATCGATGACCGCCTCCGCGGATGTTTCCGCCAGCATCAAGACACCGTCCGTGGGTTCGCGCAACCGCTCGGCCCGCAGCTTGATCTGGTAGGCCGACTCTTCGCCCGACACGTAGAGCACCTTGTGGCCCGCCGCCGCCAGTCGAGCCGATACCTGCAGGAGGAGCGTCGACTTGCCGATGCCCGGTTCGCCGCCCAGCAGGATCAGCGAGCCCGGGACCACACCGCCACCCAATACAAAGTCCAGTTCGGTCAGTCCGACCTGCCAGCGCGGTCGTTCGATGCCCTGGACTTCCGACAGCGCGACGGGACGAGCGGCGCTGGCGGTGCGTGGACGAGCGCGCTTCGCCGCCGGCATGGGACGGACACGCTCCTCCACCAGCGTATTCCATTCGCCACAGTGGGGGCATTGGCCCTGCCAACGGGACGCTTCGCCTCCGCACTCGGTACAGAAGAAAACCGTTCGCGTCTTGGGCACTAGGACACTCTGGACTTTGCGGTGGTCAAGCTTCGCGCCTGGCTAGGCGCCGTCGGGGGCGCGCCGCGTCACCGACTCGAAGCGGGTGAACTCCTTGCGGAAGTACAGGTCCACCTTCCCTGTGGGACCGCTCCGCTGTTTCCCGATGATCAACTCCGCCCGTCCCTCCAGCGATTCACCGTCAACACCGGGATCGTCGCGCGCGTAGACCTCTGGCCGATAGAGGAACAGTACCAGATCCGCGTCCTGCTCGATCGCGCCGGACTCTCTCAGATCGGCCAGCTGCGGGCGATGGTCGGTACGCTGTTCGGGCGCCCGCGACAACTGCGAGAGCGCGATAACCGGCACGGACAACTCCTTCGCCACCGCCTTGAGCGCGCCCGAGATCGCGCTGATCTCCTGGACCCGGTTCTCCGCTCGCGGCCCACGCATGAGCTGAAGGTAGTCCACGACAATCAACCCGAGATCAACTTCCGCCTTCAAGCGCCGAGCCTTCGCCCTCAACTCTAGCGCCGTGATCGCCGCCGTGTCGTCGATCCAGATCGGGGCGGTATTCAAGTGCCCCGCTGCCGTTGCCAGCTGCATGTACTCCTGGTCCGTCAGCCCGCCGGTCCTGAGGCGCGACGAGTTGACCCGGCCTTCCGAGCAGAGCAGCCGCTGCACGATCGACTCCTTCGACATCTCCAGCGAGAAGAAGGCGACGGGTGTCCCGCACTCGATCGCCGCATGCTGTATGAAGTTGATGACGATCGACGTCTTGCCCATGGAAGGACGGCCGGCGACGACGATCAAGTCGGAGGGCTGGAATCCAGACGTTAGTTTGTCGAGGTCGGGAAAGCCGCTGGGCACGCCGGTGACGGCACCTTTCGCCTGTTGGAGCTTTTCGATCTGCTCGAACGCCGGCCAGAGAACCTCCTTGATCCAGATGAAGCCCTTCCGCTGACCGGCCTGGGAGATCTGGAAGATCCTTTGCTCGGCGCGATCTATCGCGTCCTCGACGGTCTCGCCGCCCAGATCGTACACCTCGCGGATCGTTTCCGTCGACGCCTCGATCAACCGCCTCAGCAGCGCCTTGTTCTTGACGATCCTCGCGTGGTACTCGATGTTGGCGGCCGTCGGCACGGCCTCCATCAACTCCGCCAGATAGGCCGGGCCGCCGACCGAGTCCAGTTCGCCGGTGCCGCGCAGCTCCTCCGTCAGCGTGACCGGATCGATCGCCTCTCCCCGCTCGAACAGCCGCCGCATCGCCCGGTACAGCCGCCGGTTCGCCTCCCGGTAGAACATGCCGTCGTCGGCCAGCTCCATGGCCTTTGCCACGGCTTCGGCGTCGATCAGCATGCCGCCCAGCACCGAGATCTCGGCTTCCGGCGACCACGGCGCCCGCCGTTCCGAGAATACATCGGTACGCACACCGCCCCGCACGCCCGGTTCTCCGTCTGGCGTCCAGTCAGGCACTTTCGCCTCCCGGCGGCCGGCCGCCCGCCTCGTCATAGATCCGGCGGAGAAGTTTCAGGTCTTCCCAAGCGGGCCGCTTCCACTGCGTGTTCCGCAGCAACGCCGCGGGATGATACGTAGCCACAACCGGTATCCCCATGAAGTCGTGCTTCGCCCCACGCATCCTGCTCAGCGACATTTCGTTGTCCAGCAGCGTCTGCGCCGCGAAGCGCCCGAAGGCACAGATCGCTTTCGGCTTGATCAGTTCGACCTGCTTACGAAGATAAGGCCGACAGCTCGCAACTTCATCTGCCAGAGGATCCCGGTTGTTGGGCGGTCGGCACTTCAACACGTTGCAGATGAATACCTCCTCGCGCCGGAACCCGATCGCACTCAACATCTTATCCAGCAACCGGCCGGCCGGCCCGACGAACGGCCGCCCCGAACGGTCCTCTTCCACCCCCGGCGCTTCGCCCACCACCAACAGGTCGGCCGAGCCATCGCCCTCCCCGAAGACGACCGTGCGGCGGCTCTCGGCCAGCCGGCAACGGGTACAGCCGAGAACGTCGGTGCGCAACGCGCTGAACGCATCACTCTCTTCCCCGCCGGGCACGGTCCGCTTCTCCGAGCCGGCGTCGCTCCTCGACATCCCCGGCGCGGGAGGCGCCGCCTCGAACGGGCGCGCCTCCGATTCGCTCAGCCGCTCGAGCCAATGTTCTCGGGACGAGACCTCGAGATACAACTCGTCCCCACCCAACTCGATTTGCTGCCTCAAGTATCGTCGCAGAAGGTCACGGGCGTTCTGCATCTCAGCCATCGGCGAGGAACCGCTCGGCACGATCGACGATCTCGTCGGCCAACTCGCCCTTGAGCATCAGCGGGAGCGTTTCGATTTTTCCCGATTTATCGATGATCTTGACCTTGTTCGTCTCGACCGCGAAACCGGCGCCCGGCTCCGAGGGATCGTTGAGAACGATCAGCTGCGCGCCTTTCGCATCCAGCTTACGGCGCGCCGAACCCTCTCCCTCGTCGCCCAACTCGACGGCGAAAGCGACCTTCAAACAGTTGCCGGGCGCGCGCGCCCCCGCCGTCGCGAGAAGGTCCGGGCATGCTTCGATCGCAATGGTCTTCTTACCGCTGGCCCGCCGAATCTTGCCACTCTCACGGACCGCCGGGCGGAAGTCCGCCACCGCTGCGACCATGAACAACGCCGACGCGTCGCCGATCGTCGCCTCCAGGGCCCCACCCATCTCCTCCGCCGTCTCGACCCGCCTCACGTCCTCCAGTTCCGCTGGAGGGTCCAACTGGGTCGGCCCAGCGATGACGGTGACATCGGCGCCGCGTCGCCAGAGCGCGGCCGCGATGGCGAACCCCATCCGTCCCGACGAACGATTTCCCAGGAAACGAACCGCGTCGAGCGGCTCCCAGGTCGGGCCCGCCGTGACCACCACGCGCCGACCTCGCCAGCGACTTTCACCTTCCAGTAGGCGGGCCAGGTGAGCCACGATGACTTCGGGCTCGACCATCCGGCCCCACCCCTCTTCGCCCTCAGCCAGTTCGCCGAATGCCGGCCCGACGATCGGGTGCCCGAAATCGCGCAGCGCCTGGACGTTCCGTTGCGTCGCCGGGTGCTCGTACATACGACTGTTCATCGCGGGGGCGAGGAGCGCACGCCGAGGCGCGGCCAGCAGCGTGGTCGTCAGCAGATCGTCCGCGATTCCCCGGGCAAGCCGCGCGAGCAGATCCGCCGTGGCCGGGGCAACGGCGATCGCATTGCCCCAACGGCCCAGCTCGATGTGTGCGAGCGGGCCTTCCCACAGCGATTCGTGCACTCGATGGCCCGTTACGCCCTCGAAAGTGACAGGACCGACGAAGCGCGACCCGGCCTCGGTCAGGACGACCTCGACCTCGCAACCAGCCTGAATCAGCCGGCGCGCGACTTCAACCGATTTGTACGCAGCTATCCCGCCGGCAACGCCGAGGAGCACCCGCCTGCCTTCGAACGGGCGCATGGGAACGACATCACGACGCCTGGCGGCGTCGCTTGACCAGACGAAACTCGAGATTCCCGGAGATGAGCTCCTGCAAGGCCTTCGTGGTCAGCTTCTCCGGACCGTAAGGAGAGGCGCCCAGCGGCAGGGCGTTCAGCTCCCGCGCATAACGCGCCGCCACCAATACGCCAAGGTACTTGTTTCCGCCTGCCGTTTCGGCAACCTCCAGCGGAGTGAACACCTTCATTCTTCGTGAGTGCGTCATGAATAGCCCTTGTCTGAGAGACGCGAAAAACTACGCGATTATGGGGCCTCTGGGAAGGGCCGCTCACTCATCCCACTCCTCCAGCGCCGCCCGCAGATCCCGGCTCAGCGCCCGAGCCCCGCCGTCCTGCCGGTCGAGGCGCCGACTCTCCGCTGTGATTATCGCACGGATCTCTCGCAACGTCTCGTCCAGCTGGTCGTTCACCACGACGTAGCGGAACGCGTCGATGCCGGCCAACTCGGCCTTCGCCGTCGACAAGCGCCGGCGCAGATCCTCCGGTCCCTCGCTACCCCGCACTCGCAACCGCTGCATGAGCGCCTCGAAGGAAGGCGGGAGCAGGAAAATCGTGACCGAGTCGGGACGTTTCCCCCCGATCTGTCGGGCACCCTGCACATCGATGTCGAGGATCAAGAGCCTGCCCGCCCGCTCGGCTTCTTCGAGATTCGCGCTCGGCGTTCCGTACAGCTCGCCGTGAACCTCCGCCCACTCGAGTAGCTCGCCGTTTTCGATCATCGCTTCGAAGTCGGCACGACTGACGAAGTAGTAGTCGATCCCGGGTCGCTCGGCCGGGCGCGGCTCACGAGTCGTCGCCGAAACCGAGAACATCAACTGGGCGCTCGCTTCGACCAGCTTCCTCGCGACCGTCGTCTTGCCCACGCCGGAAGGGGCGCTGATGACTATGGCGAAGCTCTTCATTCGATGTTCTCGACCTGCTCGCGCAGTTTCTCGATCGCGGTCTTGATGTCGACGGTCAACCGCGCGATCTCGGCGTCGTTCGCTTTCGAACCGATCGTGTTCGCTTCGCGGTGCATCTCCTGAACCCAAAAGCCCAGGCGCTTTCCCGACGGTTGTGAGCCATCCGCCTCCAGCTCTTCACGGAATTGCTCGATGTGCGATCGCAGCCGCACCATCTCTTCGTTGATGTCCCACCGCTCGGCCAAGAATGCGACTTCGCGAGCCAGCCGCTCCTCGTCGATCTGCGTGTCACCGCTCAGTTCGGCCACCGCCGCCCGCAGCCGGTCACGCTCCTCCACCAGTCGCTGCGGTGCACGGACCTCCAGCGAGTCGAGCGCCACCCCGATATCGTTCAGCGAGTCTTGCAGATCGCTCGCCAGCGCTTCCCCTTCGCGCTCCCGCATCTCGACCGCCATGGTCACGGCGTCTCGTGTCGCCGCGGCGACCTCCTCGAATGGCAGCTCCTCCAACTCGTCCGCCGGTGCCTGGAACACGTCGCTGAACCGGGTGATCAGGTTGAGATCGACCTGGCCCGAAACTCCATGCCGCTCCATGATCTCCCTGAGGGCGCCGAGGTACGCAGCGATTCTGCTGTGGTCCACCTGGATGGCCCGACCGGCGGCGGGTCCCGCTTGATAAGCCAGACGATAGTGCACGCTGCCCCGCGATATCCGCTCGCGGAGTATCTGTGTCAGGTCACCCTCCCAGCGCTCGGCACCGACCGGCAGTCTGAAGTGCGCGTGGAAGTGACGATGGTTGACGGTGCGTACCTGTACGCTGACGATGCCGGCAGGCGTCTCACGTTGTACCTCGCCAAATCCCGTCATGCTGCGGATCATTGCGTCACCTCGTTCAAGTCCTCGAGACCGACTCTCGCGGCGGCTGGAGGACCAATATAGTCGTCGATCAGTTCCAAAACTCCCACTTCACCCCAAAATGATAGCGGCCGGGCAAGAACGGATATCCTGGCAAGTCGCCGATCAGCGAAGCCGAATCGTAGTACTCGTAGTTGTAGAAGAGTAGGAAGTCCTTCACGCGCACCACGGCTTCGACCCACCACCAGTACAGATCGCCCGTCGAGACGAACCCTTCCCCTCCTTCGCCCAGGTCGGTCACCCACATCGAGCCACGCCGCCCGATCATGCCCGTCAGCTTGACCTCCAGTTGCTCCTCCAGAGCCGTCACGTGGTAGACGCCGTCGAGACGCCAATTGTCCAGCGGCCAATAGAGGAACCCGCCTTCACCGCGCGACGCGTACCGGCCGCCACCCGTCAAGCTTCCGCCCAGCACCGTCAGCAGTCGGCCGCTGGCCCAGGCCTCGAACACGCTAACCGTGCCGCCGGGGAGCGAGACGACCGAGTCGATCGGCGCACCGACGGCCAGTGAGGGCGCGCTTCGCCAGCGACCGCCCCTGGCACCGATCGTCCAGCTCCACAGCTTCAGCTCGCCGCCCGCCGTCCAGCGCGTGAAATCCAACCGCTTGCGCGGGACGGCCCCAAAGAGACCGCGATCACCCTCCTCCGCCTCGACCAAGGCGCGCAAACCGAGCGGCAGCCTAAAAGCGAACGACGTATAGATCGATCCGACGTCGAAGTCCTCCCAAAGGGCGTAGCGGCCGCTGGCGTAGAACGAGGCGCGGCCCGCCTCGAGCTCGAACGAGCCCTCCGACTCTAAAGGCGGCATGTTCTCGCCGTCCCAATATCGCAAGGCCAGGAAGGCTCGCCAGTTCTCGGCCGTGCGCGCGCCACGCACCCCGATCTGTCGAACGGAGCGCTCCAGCGCCGGAGTCGTGTCCGTCGGCTCGACCTTCAGACGGCCCGAACCGGCGACGAGATCGGCGTGCCAGCCTTCTCCGAACGCGCGTCTCAGCCGCAGCACGAAGTCCCTACGCGAGGGTGAGGGAAACGCGGCCCTTTCGGTGCTGCTGTTGCGATACTCGAGCTGGCCCCAGAGCCCCAGGGGCAGCGGGCGTGCCAGGCTGAACCACACAATGGTGCGCTTGGCGTCCCCCAGGTCGGGATACCCTGACGTGTCGATGCGGTCGAAGGCGAAGCCGATCAGCGACCGCCCCATCCGCGACGACAGGAACCCGCGCAGCAGGTTGGTCCGACGGTCACCGGTGCCGGCTTCGATCCGCGAGTACGGCTCGGACCGCGTGTTCCTGTAGTCCTGCGCGTAGAGGCGGTACCCCCCGGGCTCGAAGACCAGACTCATGCTCTCCACCTGCGCCAGCGGCTCCGTTCTCAGGTCCAGCGCGCCGCCCAGGATCGGCACGATCTCGTAACCGTCTTCGTTGATGCGCAGGCTGGCGGGACCACGCCCCGCGAAGACCGCTACCTCGGGACCCTCCAAGAATCCAGCCCGCACGGGGGTGAAGAAAGGCGTCACTTCGAGGATCTTGCCGAGGGTCAGAGCGCCGGTGGACAGTAAGTCCCTCATGCCCCACTCCCACGCCAGACCTACTTCGCTGACGGCAGGATCGGGGAAGATTGGGAAGCTCGGGGCCGGCAGCGTATCCGCGGCAGCGCTATCGGCGGCCTGTTGGAGCGAATCGGGCGGCGACGCGGCCAGACTGTCCGGCGGCGCGGCGGCCAGACTGTCCGGTTCCTGAGCGGCGGCCACACCGAACGAGAAGGCCGCTGCGCCCGAGACCAGCGCGACCGTGGCCGCCACGCGTACCAAACTCGTCGGCGCCTCCACGAGATTTGCTCTACCCAGTCCGGCTCCTCACCCATTCGGTGAACAGCCGGACACCAACTCCCGTTGACCCGATTGGCTGATAGGCGCCCGCCTTCTCGGCCCATGCCGTGCCCGCTATGTCCAGATGGGCCCACGCCACCGAGCCGACGAATTCGCGCAGGAACATTGCAGCGGTGATCGTTGCCGCCTGCCGACCTCCGGTATTCTTGATGTCGGCGATTTCCGACTTGAGCAGCTCGCGATACTCTGGCCACAAGGGCAGCTGCCACACCCGCTCTCCCGATCTGGTCGCCGCCGCCTCCAGCTCCTGAATCAACGCGTCGTCATTTCCCAACAGTCCCGTCGCCTCCCGGCCCAAAGTGATCAGGCAGGCACCGGTCAATGTCGCGATGTCCACCAACGCGTCGGGCTGGTAGCGCGCCGCATAGCTCAGCGCGTCCGCCAGGATCAGCCTCCCCTCGGCGTCGGTGTTCAACACCTCGATCGTTTTTCTCGCGCGCGACCCGATCACATCGCCCGGGCGAAGCGCGTGCCCCGATGGGAGATTCTCCACCGCTGGAATCAGGCCGACGACGTAAGCGGGGAGCTTCAGCTGCGCTATCGCACGCAGCGCGCCCAGAACGGCCGCTGCCCCCGACATGTCGATCTTCATCGTCTCCATGCTCTGCGGCGGTTTCAGCGACAAGCCTCCGGCGTCGAAGGTGACGCCCTTGCCGACCAGGACGACGGGTCGCTGATCCTCGACCCCCCGGTATTCCAGCGTGATGAAGCACGGCTCCGCATCGCTCCCGGCGGCGACGGCCAGCAGCGCTTCCATGCCATCCTTCTTGATCTCGTCGGCGTTGAACACCCGCACCACGAGGCCGAACTCATCGCCCAAGTGTTTGGCTTCCCCGGCCAAATAGCGGGGATTCACGATGTTGGCCGGCTTGGTCGCCAGCTCCCGAGCGTAGTTCTGGGCCTGGGCCAGCACGTGCCCGAACTCGGCGCCGGCTCGGACGTCCGACTCGTACTCGGCTTCCTCCAGCTGGACGATCAAGCTTTGGATGGGGGATCGGTGGTCGTCGTCCACCGGCTCGCTACGCAGCTCGTCAAAGCGCCACTGGCCCAGCGTCACACCCTCCAACAACGCTCGCGCGGTCTCGCCGGCGTCGAGCTCGTCCGGGATCCAGGCCGGCGCCAAACCGATGGCGATCTCATTCAACCGCAGCTCGCCAGCACGTTTGGCCGCCCGCCCACCTGCCTCTCGCAAGCGTTCCAGATTCAGTTCGTTGCGCTCGCCAAGGCCGATGAGCAAGACCCGATCGGGACCGCCGCCCCGCTGGCGATACAACAACGACATCTCACCGCGGCCGGCTCTGAAATCACCACTGGTCACCGCGCGCGTCAGCGTCAAGCCCACCGCCTCATCCAGCGAGTCCAACTCGCGCGTCGGTCGCTCCGCCGTTCGCTCGCGGCTCTGGCACCACGGCAGCACCAGCAGCGGTGTCTCCAACGCCGACGCCGACTGAACAAGGATCTCTAGTTTCATGTCACGATCAGGCATTCGGGTACTCGCTCGTGAAGCCATACAGTTGGGGGGTGATCGGTAGCCCGCGGCGAATAGTAAGGCGCCGGGCGTGCATGACAAGATGCGGCTTGGCCGAGAGACATCCGTTTGTGCCACGTGGAACCCTCAGGCACCCTGCTCTCCCCTCGAACCGGGTTCGCCTTCCAGCTTGTCCACGACGACTGTGGCGGTCAGCGTTCCCGTGACGTTCGTGGCCGTCCGCGCCATGTCCGGTATGCGATCCACACCCAACAGCACCGCGATCCCGTCCAGTGGAATGCCGACGGTGCCCAAAGCGGGCGCCAGACTCAATACGCTGCCGCCCGGCACGCTCGCCACCGTGAACGAGACGATGAAGGTGGCGAACACTGCCGCCCCTACGCCGGCTATGGGCAACGACACGCCGAACAGCCAGGCGAGGAATACGATCCCCGCCCCTTGGAACAACGCGCTCCCCGCCCGACCCAAGCCCGCCCCCAGCGATACGACGAAGCTCGACACCAGTTGCGAGACGCCGAGACTCTCATCCGCGGCCTCCAGCATCGCCGGTACCGTCGCCGGCGATGACGTCGTCGCCGCCGCGATCACCTGCGGGCTGACACACGCCCGCAAGAATCGGCCGACCCGCATGCCGCCGAGGAAACGCACGGCGGGCAGGTATACCACCGAGATGAAGGCGGTCAATCCGACCAGCACGGCCAGCACGAAGGTCAGCAGGCTCTGCAGCATCGCCCAGCCCGCCCGCGCCGTCACCGGCGCCGCCAACGCGAAAACGCCCACCGGTGCGACCCACAGGATCCAGTGAACCAGCTTTACCAGAGCCGCCGCCACCGACCGCGCCAGCGCGATCAAGCGTTCGCGTTCCTGCCGCGGCAGGACGCCCGCGGCCGCCGCGAACATGACCGTGAATACGATGAGCGGGAGTAGTGCTCCCTCGGCGGCGGCGGCGAAGGGATTCGCCGGGATCAATCCGAGCAGGAATTCGATCGGCCCGGGCAACGCTGGAGGCGTCGGCGCCTCCGCCGTCACCGCTTGCGCGGCGGCCTCGCTGGCCAGCGGCAGCATCAGCCTCATCGTCCCCATGCCCATCAGCACGCCGAGGACGCTGGTGAGGGCAAAGAACAGCATCGTCAAACCGCCCAGCCGACCCAGACGTCGCAGGTCCCCCAGCGAGGCGACCCCAACGAAGATCACCGCCGTGACCAGTGGAATGACGACCATCTTCAGGATGTCCACGAAGGCCCGACCGAGCGGTTCACAGGCTGCGGCGAACCCGACCAGCACCGGCGAGCCGGTCGCCGACGCGCCAATACCGACCAGCAGTCCGCCGACCAGACCCAAGGCTATCGCCAGGTGGAGCTTCACCGATTGCCCAGTGACCGACTGCCCGGAAGAACCTCGTTCATCCAGAATTCCAACCGGTCAGGCTTGAGGAAGAGGAAGAACAATCGGCCGTCGGAATACTGTCCGCCGGCTCGCCGCTC